>NZ_PNCZ01000089.1:0-439 GCF_005887425.1 Pseudoalteromonas sp. S2721 | reverse complement strand
GATATTCTTGACCGTGATATATATCGTCATGGGCGAGTGATTAAACGTCGCGACCGAAATGGGATTATTGCCATCGAAATCGATGACCGCCTTATTCATCTAGTACACGATACGCGAGAGATTTTATCAATCGTTACTCGCCATCGTTAATCCTGTCAAAAGCCGCTTAGCGGCTTTTTTTAGCTGTTTCATACCCAGTTCAGAAAAACTTGCTACGCTTAATTGGGACTAACAAAAGGAGCACTCGTATGAAAGCATTGTTAACAGTTGCAGTGATTGGTTTAAGCCTAGTGACGGCTGGCGCACTTGCAAAAGACAAGGATAAGGACAAAGGTAAAAGTCTGCCACCTGGCCTTGAAAAGAAACTTGATAGTGGTGGTGATTTACCACCCGGTTGGCAGAAGAAATTACGCAAAGGCGATATTCTTGACCGTGATAT
>NZ_PNCZ01000088.1:0-427 GCF_005887425.1 Pseudoalteromonas sp. S2721 | reverse complement strand
GGACAGATAAGTTATTCTCCTAAAAAACACCAGTTATCCACAGAGGTTTTTGGGTAACTTGTTTGCTTTTGGTGGGTATGCGATTAATTTGAAAATATTCAAAAAAACCTTCAAAAAGTGCTTGCGTTAAAAATCCATCTCCCTATAATGCGCATCCACTGACACGGCGGGCAGCAATGAAAAGCGCTGAACAAAGTGACAGAGAGTTAAGTAAAACTTCGGTTTAAAACGGTCTAAAAAGAAAGTTTAAAATTAAGTGTTGACTCGAAAAATTAAGGATGTATTATACGCATCCCTAGCGACAACGTCGCAACGTTCTTTAACAATATAAAGCAATCATCTGTGTGGGCACTCGTACAGATTGAGTTCTAACAGCAGATTCTAGTTCGCTAGATGAAGCAAACAAATTTAGAGTCTCCAATGTAGC
>NZ_PNCZ01000087.1:0-332 GCF_005887425.1 Pseudoalteromonas sp. S2721 | reverse complement strand
GCGTATTCGTGCGTATGGATCTTTTCGAGCACGCGCTAACAGCTGTTCAGATATGTTTGAATTCAATGTTATTAGCCGGTGATTTTATATAGCCTATATTAGATCAGATATTTAAGCGGAATGGTATAATACCAATCCGCAATAATACTTAGTCATTTTGAGGGATTAAACCTGTCGCTACCCGCGTTAAAAATTTCTGATTTAGAACAACTAAATAACGAAATTTTTGCCTTGTTATCAACGAGGTTTTCTTGCCTCAAAATAGACCACTTAATTAAGCGAATTGGTATAAGTATTATTGCGGATTGGTATAATACCATTCCGCATAAAGA
>NZ_PNCZ01000086.1:0-223 GCF_005887425.1 Pseudoalteromonas sp. S2721 | reverse complement strand
GCGATTTCACATCGCGTTTTATTCTCGTATCGCACCGACCTCACCCATGTCGCGGAATAAAGCCGCTACTACCTGTAGGCGTCACGCTTGCTTGGCGCGCGAAACAAGTTTCACGCCTACGGCCAAGGTTTTACTTTTGTGTGGTGGTTAATTATTCATGACTAAAGTCATTCCTACGAGAAATAGATACGAGTAGGTAGCAGCGATTTCACATCGCGTATTT
>NZ_PNCZ01000085.1:0-319 GCF_005887425.1 Pseudoalteromonas sp. S2721 | reverse complement strand
ATAATGTTTAGAGATTGTGCTTCAGAGAGAATAGAGGATTGACTTTAGCCTTCTAGTGCTAATTATTTCAAACAATTAAATTTAAAGCGTGAAGATTATAGCTATTTGAAATCACGTTAAAATATACCTAGAAACTTAACTCGCTAATAAAGTTCGGCTATTTGTAATGTTACTTCGTCGCTTGCGAGCTGTTTTAATACAATAACTTTCAATAGCACCCACTCGACCTGCAGCTCCATGAAATAAGTTTTCAAACTGAGTTGTTAGCGTTAACCAGTTTTCAGCTTCGAAATTCAGTCTTTCAAGAATAGGAGGTAAA
>NZ_PNCZ01000084.1:0-865 GCF_005887425.1 Pseudoalteromonas sp. S2721 | reverse complement strand
CTTTCAAGAATAGGAGGTAAATGATGCTCTATATATCCAGGCTTATCCGCGCTGATACAACGCCCAGTTTGCTCCACAAGTAGCAGGTATGACTTTAACTCAAAAGGTATTCCCTTTGATTTATACTTACTCATGCCACCAATAAAACGAACTAGTAATTTAGGTTGCTTTGACTCCTTCGCGCTTTCGCATCGCTTTTTAAAACTGGTATAGTCCGATTGCTCCGGCGTGCTCGCAGCTTTAGCACGAACAGGGTTTAAATCAACATAGGCCATGCAGGCTAAAAGCGCTGATTCATCAAGGATAGCTTGGCTTTTAAAGCGCCCTTCCCAAAAATGCCCAGTACATTCATCTTCTTTATTTGCCCGTCTGGCAATATATTCATTTAGCATTCGCATGAACCAACTAATGCTCGAAAGGCGCGCTCTGTATTCTGCAACCTCTTTATTTAAGAAGACTTGTTGACCATCACTAAACGGCTCACCATGAAGGGCTTTTTGACCTAAAGGCGTCATTTTACTGAGCTTAAACCAGCGTAAAAGGATGGCTTTATCCGATAACCTATTTGCTTTTTTATCATCAACATAAAGCACAACATGTGTATGGTTACTCATCACCGCATAAGCACATACATCAATGCAAAATACCTTTGCAAGAGCAAGCAGACGCTGTTCAACCCACACTCGGCGGTGTTCATATGATTTGCCTGTGAGTGCGTCTTCTCCACAAAGGTAAGCGCGTCTGACGCAACGAGATACACAGTGATAATATTTGGTGTTCGACAAACAGATTTGCCGCTTCCTTGCTAAAGCCATCGTCCACTCCTTGAACTGATAATCTGAAATGCATTAGCTGTAATTAAAGT
>NZ_PNCZ01000083.1:0-11897 GCF_005887425.1 Pseudoalteromonas sp. S2721 | reverse complement strand
GCGTTTGGTTCTTTTCGAGAAAGCGCTAAAAGCTGTTCAGATATGTTTGAATTCAATGTTATTAGCCGGTGATTTTATATAGCCTATATTAGATCAGATATTTAAGCGGAATGGTATAATCCATATGACCCTCTTCATAACCCATGGTTAAAAATTCTTAAAATCTCTACTGGTCTAACAGCTTGGTGATCTCTAAAATGGCTTACTTCACCTTGCGCTAATTCGTCTGTTATGAATGAGCTTTACATCTTCATTGTGCATGACGAATTACCACGCTGTTGGGTTTCGCTGCGCTCTACCCAACCTACGGCAGATTTCCAAACTTTACTCTTGCAACTTTCCTCTCGCTAACTTTATTCTCGCAACTCACTTACACTGCTCTATCTCTTTCACATCGCCGCGGCCATCGCTTAGGTAGCATTGTTCTAGCAACGAGCAGTAGCAGATCTCAGTTTTAATATTAAAGCGTTGGTCATTTACCTTGTCCCACTGAGTTGCATTGAAGCCTGTTTTCTTAAAACCAAAAAGATTAAGTTCAGCGCCTGAGGCTAATAATCGGTTATTACTAACGCCGGTATACAACCAACCAAATTTTTCAAAGAAATTTATCTCTGGTGACTCATTTTGCAACTTATTTAATTGCTCTTGGTAAGCATAGATATCAAAGCAGCAGTCCTTTATTACTTCAAATATCTCTGTATAAGACTTTTCATCGTGGAAGAATTTAACGTATTTAATAATGGCTGGGCCTGATCCTGAGTTTTTAATGTAAAAAGTAATTTCTTCAGAATTTTTTTCTTCATTAAAATTCCCCGTCATCACTTCGAGCCATGGCCAGGTTGCGGCTTTTACTTGTCGTTCTGCGGCGCTGGCTTGCAAGTAAGTGGCATAAAAGGAGGCTGCGGAGATAATAATGGCGCAGAGTGCGAGAAATAGGTTTAGCCGCTCGTTGGTAAACCATGCCTTGCGCTGGTTGCTAGCAGGCTGAGTGTTTTGCTGGGTGGTCTTTGTTTGCTCTTCAACGTTAGAGTTTTGCTCTGTTTTAACGGTGGAACAGCTTGCGTCCTGTTGCGGATTATCCATAATTTTTAGTTGTTGTTTTTATAGACTAACAAAGATACAACTTTAATTGGATAGATAAAAGAGACAGGGAGTAAAACCCCCTGATTTGGTATTAACTATTTGAGATAAATACGGTGAGCTTTTCACCCACTCTTAAGCTATCTCTTGAAAGGTTATTCCATTGTTTGAGTTTAGTGATACTGACTTTGTATTGCTTTGCAATCTTCCAAAGGCTGTCGCCAGATTTCACCTTATATTCGATTTGCTGATCAGCCAATTGTGGCAATATCAGTTTTTGACCAATACGGATAGTGTTTGTTTTTAGGTTATTGAAGGTTTTCAGTTGGCTAACTGTTACTTTATAGTTTTTTGCAATCACACTTAAGCTATCACCGCGTTTAACAGTGTAATGTTGCCACTGGCTATAATCATTGCTCTTTTGATTAGCTAATAGAGTTTGATAACTTGCTTGCTGATCTTTGGGAACCACAATATGTGGCGCATCAATTACCGCGGGATATCGGATAACGCCATGGTTTAGCTCTTCAAGCACTTGCCATTTCGCTTTGTCTGCCAAGATCACTGCACCAGTTACTGGTAAGGTCGCAATAGCCTGCTCATTCTTAATGGCAGGGAATATCATTTTTTGGTGTTTTAATAATTGTGCTGCGGCCAGTAACTTAGGCACGTATTGTTTGGTTTGCGATGGTAGCTTTAAGCTAAAGAAGTCCGTCGACTTACCTTGTTTTTTATTACGAGCAATTGCCTGTAATACACGCCCTTCACCAATATTGTAGGCAGCAATAGCATGATACCAATCGCCTTCAAAGCGTTTATAAAGGTATTCCATAAAATCCAAAGCAGCGCGGGTGCTGTCGACCACATCTTGGCGACCATCATACCAAGGGGTAATTTTTACTTTAAAGTATTTGGCGATTGAGGGGGTGAGTTGCCATAAACCCGATGCATGTTTGTGCGAATAGGCACTGGCATCAAAATCGCTCTCTATAAGCGGCATTAGAGCGAGTTCTATTGGTAAGTCACGGTTTTCTACTTCTGTGACGATATGATACAAATACGGCGCTGCACGGCGGCTTATTTCTTCCATGTAATTTGGATGAGTAAGGTACCAAGCAATGCGCTTTTGCACATCTGGGTGACTTGAATCGCTAAACTGTAGTTGAATGCGAATACGCTGCCATACGTCATCAAGTTCACTTGGTTTGAGCGGTGTCACCGCGTCTACTTGTGCTGTTTTAGCTTCTGCAACCACAGTACCTGGATTGGCTTTGATGGTAGGCTTCTTTTCGGGAAGTGACTCAGGGGCAGTCTGACAGCCTGTTACAATAAGAGAAACAACAACAAGGCCTAAAAATCGATTTAAAAACACGTATTAAAATACTCCGTTAACTTAGGTGCGGGTAAACTAAAGCGCCTAAGCTTAACATAGGGTGAGCTAAAAATGACCATTAGATTAACAGCTCGCTAACTTACTCACCCAATTGAAATTAAAACGAAATACTAACTTGTAACCCAGCATAACCATGGTTTTGCGCTTCCCAATAGCGGCTGTCTATTTCTCGGGCTCTGGCATAAATCTCTATTCTGAATGGCTTTGAGTCCACGCCCATGCCCACACCAACATAGCCATCAATATTATTGTGGTCGTCATCATAGCGGTCTCTGTAGTCGTGGTCATCGCGGTCGTCGTATACAGCAAGCTCAATTAAATCTAAGCCCACTTCACCATAGACAAAAAAGTCGCTGAAATAACCAAATTTGATGCCGCTATCTAAGGTGAGAAATGTCTCCCGATCACCTTTTTTAGTAAATACTTCTGCTGAGCCTAGTGCCGTTGTAAATGCTGCGCCGAAATTACTGTAGTTATTTTTAGCCATAACTTCGATGCCGGCTGAGGTGATTGAATCAGTACTATTATGCTCTGATTTAACAAACAGGTTCATATTAGGGCTGTCATAAATACCAGCAAAGCTTGTAGCAGGAATGAAGGCAAGTGAAAAAAACAGTGCTAAGGCGAGATGCTTCATATTGGTTAGTCCATTAAACGTTAATGGGTACATGATATCAAACAGCGCCTTAGCAAATTGTAAGTAAGTGTTCTAACTATGTAAGTTAACCGAACACGCAGCGAAAGCAGGCTCCTTGCTGGCGTTTGATATAAACCAGATCGCCGCCATGATTGAGCATGATCTGGCGCGATAAACTTAAGCCTATTCCTGAACCTTGTTGCTTGGTAGTAAAAAATGGCACAAAAATCATCTCAATCACATGATCGCTGATACCTGTACCATTGTCACTGACCTCTAAATACAGTTGCTGATTAGCATTTTGTGCAATCCTTACCTCAATGCACTTTGCTGACTTTGAAGTATTTAACTGCTTAAGGACATCAAGGGCATTGGTAAGCAGGTTTATTATTACTTGTTCAACTTGGCCTCTATCTATCATTACTAACTGTTGGCTTTGCACCGATAAATTCAACGTAATATTAAGTTGCTTAGCTTGTTGTGAGTGCAGAGCAACAACTTGTTTGGCAAGATCTGCCAGAATATGTGGCTGTAAGTGTGGGGCGGGTAAGCTACTAACCTTTTTAAATTGCGCTATAAATTCCCCTAAATGCTCGGTTCGTGATGCGAGTGTTGTTAGGGCGAGTTGCAAGTCTTGTTTATCTTCCTGATCATCAAAACTAAGCTCAGTTGGCAGCAGCGCCGTACAAGTTTGTGCTAAAGAAGAGAGTGGCGTAATCGAATTAGCAATTTCATGGGTTAGTACTTTGGTAAGGCGCTTATAAGCTTGTTGCTCTTTTAATTGCAGCTGATCATGAATCGATTGCAAACTGATCACTTTACGAACTTTACCTTGGATTTCGGCAATACTGATTTGCACAGATAGGGTATCGTGCTGCTCACCATTTTGCCATGGCACGGTATTACGGCTATTTTGTTTTGCGTCTTGAACGAGGTTTGCGATTACACCTAAATCATCGATGTGCTTTACAGCTTGCCCAAGTAAACGGCTGACCGCCGGATTGCTTTCAATAATAGTGCCTTGTTCATCACATACTAATACCGCTAAATCGATATGAATTAATAGTGCTTGTAAGAACTGGGCTTGTTGCTCTGCATTAAAACGTGCAGCCTGAATTTGTTGTTTAACCTGCTCAAATTGCTGCTGCATAGGGTGTTGGTCGCCAAAGCCTAATGTGCTGTCTCCATTCGCTAAAGCGCGAAACACCATATCTGCACGCCTTGTTTGGCGTTTAAATAAATTAAAAATTTGCGCGGCACATACCAAGTTTAAAATTACTAAAAGTGCCGAAATTGCAGAAAACCCGCTCTGCTCTACTTGCCAAAACAAAGTAATTGATAAACCTATTAATGCAGCTAATAGGCTGGCTAAGATAATAAAATTTCGCATCGATTAAAGTCCGTATTTTTCTAAACGACGATACATGGCTCCGCGTGTTAGGCCGAGCGCTTTTGCTGCATGACTCACGTTCCCTTGAAAATGCTTTAAAGCTGCACGAACGGTTCTCTGCTCGATGATTGCAAGATCAAAAGTGTCGTAGTCAGTGGCGTTTGAAGAGAGCTCACTTGTGCTAACAGCAGCATTTGGTGAGCTTATCACCGAGCTTATATCAAGCTCTGAGCCTTCTGAGAGGATGACTGCTCGCTCAATTGCATGGGCAAGTTCACGGACATTGCCAGGCCAATGATACTGACTTAAACGTGTCATATCAGATGCCGCAATCGAGAGCTCACGTTTGTATTTATGTGCAAAGTGCTGCAAGTAGTAGTTACACAGTAATGGAATGTCTTCACTGCGCTCACGCAGAGCTGGCAAACGGATCTCTACGGTATTAACACGGTACAGTAAGTCTTGCCTAAACTTGCCTTCAGTAACTGCTTGTTCGAGGTTTTCATTCGTTGCACAGATCAAGCGAATATCAATATCGATGACTTTAGAGCCACCAACCGGTGTTATTTGTCTGTTTTGTAGTGCTGCGAGCAGCTTAACTTGTTGGTTAAGCGGTAAATTACCTAGCTCGTCTAAAAATAAACTCCCACCATGAGCAAGCTCAAATCGGCCGATGCGATCTTCCTTCGCGCCAGTAAACGCCCCTTTTTTATGGCCAAATAGTTCGCTTTCAAACAGGCTTTCGGCCAGTGAGCCCATGTCTAGGCTTATGAAGGGTTGGCTTTGGCGCTGGCTTGCATTGTGGATTGCATGGGCAGTGAGTTCTTTACCTGTGCCACTTTCGCCACTAATCAATATGTTGGCATCTGTGTTGGCTGCTTTGTCGATAACCGAAAAAACCTGCTGCATGGCATCACTTTGGCCTAAAAACTCAAATGGTTGATTGCCGATTGACTGCTGCAAGGCCTGCTTTTGTTTTGTGAGCTTACCAACTTGCTGCTTGTCTTTAGCGTGTGAAAATGCCGCTGCAACAGCACCGAGTAATTGCTCATTTTGCCAAGGTTTGGCAATAAAGTCAGAGGCACCAGCTTTAATTGCTTCGACAGCTAGCTGAATATCGCTGTAGGCCGTCATAAGCAGTACCGCAATATTAGCGTCTTGGCTCATGATCTTTTTTAGCCAGTAGAATCCTTCTTTGCCACTAATTGAGTCTTGCGTGAAGTTCATATCGAGTAACACAACATCTATGGACTGATCCGCCTCATGCTGTGCGTTAATGATACCTTCGATATCAAAGGGGTTATCTGTGGTTTTTACAACCTGATAATGCTGCTTTAAAAGTAATCGTGCGGCGATAAGTACGTCGGGGTTATCATCGACAATAAGAATTGATCCTGCTTGTTTCATAGCTATTTATTATTATTCCTTTATGGGAACACTAAGACTAATTGAAAATAGTAACAGTGTCCATTTATGGACGATATATGGGTTTTGAAGTGTTCTATAAGCGGACACTTGATTATATGCACCCTTATTGGTTTTTATATAAGTTATTGTAATTTAATAAAAATAAAAGTTGGCACAAGAGTTGTTTTATCTATAGGTAATTAGCACCTAGATAACTTAAAGGCGTCAACATGGATAAGAAAATTACACGCTCAAATAACAAAGCATTTTTTAAGAAATCAGTAATAGCAGCTGCATGTTTAGCTGTTGCGGCAGCAGCTTATGGTTTCACGCAAACTGAGCAAACAGGTCGTAGTCAGCAAGTAACCGCGACAAGCTTAACGATTAGCACAGTACAACAAGGTGAATTTGTTGATGCTTTAAGTCTTCGTGGTCAGGTTATGCCTCGCACTACTATTTACCTCGACACCATTGCCGGAGGGCAAGTCGAAGAGCGACTTGTTGAGCAGGGTGAGTTTGTTAAAAAAGGCCAACCACTTGTGCGTTTAAGCAATACCAACTTGCAGCTTGATGTAATGAGCCGTGAAGCACAGGTGACTGAGCAGCTTAACTTTTTACGTAACACGCAAATGAATATGGAAACCAGCCGTTTAAACTTACGCCGTGATTTGCTTGAAATCGATCTTAAAATTACGCATTTATCGCGTCGCTTAAAACAGACTCAGCCGCTAGTGAAAACGGGTGTGTTAGCACAAGAGCAATTATCTGAAATTCAAGAAGACTTAGCGTATTACAAAGCGCGTAAAGAACTAACCCTTGAACGTCAAAAGCAAGAAAACAGCATACGTGAAGTTCAGGTCGCTCAGTTAAAAGACAGTGCCGACATGCTAGAGAAAAACCTACAGTTTGCGCGTAAGAACCTTGAAAACTTACTCGTAACAGCACCTGCCGATGGTTATTTAAGTGAGCTTGATGTTGAAATTGGTGAATCAAAAGGCCGTGGTGCTCGCCTAGGGCAGATTGATATTCCTAATGAATACAAGCTAGTTGTGCGACTAGATGAGTTTTACCTAAGCCAAGTTCAAACAGGTATGCAAGTGCTAATTGAACATGAGCAAGGCGAAATTGCGGCGACGGTTAGCAAAATTGATAGCCGTGTTCAGCAATCACAGTTTCAGGTTGAAGTCGATTTACCCAATGGCACGAGCAACATAAAACGCGGACAAAGCCTTGATGTGCAGCTGATGCTAGGTGATAGCAAAGGCACTGCCTTATTACTTGAACGCGGCGCATTTTTTACCAGCTCAGGAGGTAACTGGGTTTATGTCATGGAAAAAGATGGCAATCGTGCAGTACGAAAAGACATTCGTCTTGGCAAAAAGAATCAAAACTATTATGAAGTGTTAAGTGGCCTAAGCGCCGGAGATCGCGTGATCACCTCTAGCTACAGCAACTTTGATAAAGCACAACAACTACAATTTTAAGGATAAAAACAATGATTAAATTAACTAACTTATCACGCGTGTTCCGTACTCAAGATGTTGAAACAACAGCGCTTAATAATATTAACTTACATGTAAACGAAGGCGAGTTTCTTGCCATTATGGGGCCATCTGGCTGTGGTAAATCAACATTACTCTCTATTTTAGGTATGTTGGATTCGCCATCGGCAGGCAGTTTTGAGTTTTTAGGTGAAGACATCGCAGGGTTTGGTGAAAAACAATTAGCGGCACTTAGAAAAGCGTCGATTGGTTTTGTTTTCCAAAGCTTTAACTTAATTGATGAATTAACAGTATTTGAAAACGTTGAGCTGCCATTACAGTATCAAAATATCTCAAAAAGTGAACGTAAACAGCGAGTAGAAGAAATTTTAAAACGTGTTGCAATCGACCATAGAGCAGATCACTTACCGCAACAGCTATCGGGCGGTCAGCAGCAACGTGTAGCGGTAGCCCGAGCTCTTGTGATTAATCCAAAACTTATCTTAGCGGATGAGCCTACGGGTAACCTTGATTCAAAAAATGGTGATGAAGTCATGGCGATGCTGCGTGAGCTAAATCGCGAAGGTACCACGGTAATTGTGGTTACTCACTCAGAAAAAGAAGGCAATTATGCTGACCGTTTAGTGCGCTTACTTGATGGCCAAGTGATGGTTGATAAAGCTAACCGTGTTCAACAAACAGCAGAGGTGGCATAACATGATTTTAAGTTATTTGATCACCGCGCTGCGTGCGTTTAAAAACCAAAAGCAGCACTTTATTTTAAATGTTCTGGGTTTAAGTGTGGGCTTAGCTGCGGCAATTCTAGTTGCTTTATTTGCAAAAAATGAGCTTTCGTACGATAGCCAACAGCCTCATGCTGAGCGTGTTTATCGCGTTGGCCAGGACTTCTCAAAACTTGGTTTAGCTGTGGTGCCTATTTTTAATTATGTGCAGTCAAAGCAGGCTGAAGATTACAGCCAAGTTGAAGAAGTGTTCGGATTAACTATGGTCGAGTTGACTCGTGAAGCCATGGTTGATGTGAGTTACCGCAACCAAGGCTATAAGTTAAATGCCTTATATGGTGCTACTGCAAATATTGAAAACTTTATTGCTCTGAAAACGCTGGCGGGTGACTTAACAACAGCAATGAGTACACCAGACAGCCTCGCTTTAAGTGAATCAGAAGCACTGCGCATTTTTGGTCGCACCGATGTGATTGGTGAAACACTAACGCATGAACAAGGACAGTACACGGTGCGTGCCGTGTTTGCGGACTTAAAAGACAACACTCACTTTGCCTTTAAAAACCTTGTTTATGTTAAGCATGATCCAAGCAAAATAGACATCAACAGTAGTTATGTTTATATGCGTGTAGCAGAGGGCACCGATACCGATGCATTAGCTAAAACCTTAACAGAGCGCTTTTTTAGCAACTCGATGCTGGAGCAAGTTAGTTTAGAGCTGCATCCATTACTTGATTTGCACCTAACTGCAAAATCACCGTTTGAGATGAAAGCAGGTGGTGCTAAACAAGTGGTGATGATCTGTGTTGGTTTAAGCGTGCTACTTATTCTTATTGCAGGTTTTAACTTTATTAATATGACCGTCGCTCAATCGACGAAACGTGCAAAAGAAGTGGGTGTGCGTAAAGCGCTTGGCGCAAGTAAAGGCCAGTTAGTAACGCAGTTTTTATCTGAATCTGTGTTGGTATCAATGCTTTCAATGGTGATTGCTTGTGCTTTAGTGGAGCTACTTTTACCAAGCTTTAATCAACTAGTAGACCGCGAATTGGTCGTGAATTATGCCTCTGAATTTGGCATTGCAATTATTGTGGTCGCAATTGCTGTGGGCATATTAGCTGGGCTTTATCCTGCATTCTTTATTTCGTCATTCAGTGCAAAACGCGTTTTAAGTGGAGACTTACAACGAGGTAATACTGCAATATGGGTTCGTAAGAGCTTACTAACCTTACAGGCTTCACTAGCAATAGGTTTAATCATTGCCTCTATTACTTTGTTAAAGCAATTAACTTACTTACAAAGCTTACCTTTAGGCTATGAAACGACACAAAGATTGGTTATTTCAGAGCTACCTGTAGGCGAAGTATTCACAAAAGAAAAAAATGCCTTAGTTAACCGTATTAGTGCAATTCAAGGCGTACAGCAAACAACAGTTATTGATACCCGTTTAACTGTTTCAATCAATAATACACTTATGCCAACGTGGCCAAATGGTGAAGCATCTGGCAGCTTAACGCCTGTTGTAGGTGCAAGCTACGATGTTGTAAAAACGCTAGGGTTAAAACTGGTTGCTGGTCGTGACTTTAGCCGTGAATTTGCCGGTGATTGGGCAAGCCGTGCAAATGGAGTAACAAGTACGGGCACCATCGTGACTGAATCTGTCGCAAGGCAAGCGGGTTACACTAATATGAGTGACATTATCGGTAAGGTTATTAAAGACTCAGGTCGCGGCATAGATATGCGTGTTGTGGGTGTGGTTGAAGATGTAAAAGTAGGTAATGCTAAAGATGCCAACTCAAATATTATGTTCTTATGTGGCTTTAACTTTTTATCACCAGTATCAGAACTAATTTTAACGATTGATCAGCAAAACTTGCCTTACATTAAAGCTCAGATCGCTGAAGTATTAGCAAGCTCAGCCAATATCTATGAGCCAAAAATTAACTTACTCGCAGACAACTACAAAACTCTGTTAAAAGGTGATGAGCGAATTTCGAATGTCGTTTTAATCTTTACCGGTCTTGCTGTGTTCTTAACTTGTTTAGGTACTTTTGGCTTGGCTTCGTTTGCAACAGTGCGTCGTCAAAAAGAAGTGGCCGTTCGAAAAGTGCTAGGTGCATCACGCATCAGTATCGTAAATATCATTGCTAAAGAGTTCTTAGTGCTGGTGGCGGTAAGTATTGCTATTGCGTATCCAGTGACTTACTTGTTAGTTGGTGATTGGTTAGCAAACTTTAATGACCGCATTGAACAAGCTGTATGGGTGTATTTAGTTGCCGCCGTTGCTGTAGCCACTATTACCTGGGTTACCGTTGCAAGTTTAGCCTTTAAGGCCGCAAGCACCAGACCATCACTTATCTTACGATATGAATAACAGTTAACTAACGATCAACGATAAGCCCAGCAATACCGCTGGGCTTTTTACTCGCTAAATACCAGTTTGGAGTGTTATTGCCATATATGACGACCTTCGGCAAGGAGTGCTTCAGCGCATAAAGAGAACTTGCAGTGTGGTAAGTTCTATTTTTGTTTTCAGGTAAATTTGCCATATGACAAGAAAAAGTAGCCAAATTTACAAGGGCGCACTATTTCAGAAGTGATAGGCTTTCGCTAGTATGTGTTACAAAGCTTGGTTACATTAAGCTGGTTTATATGTAGTTAAGTAGTCGTTTTGGCAAAGCAAACTAATTCTAGGGATGATTAATGCGTTTTTTCTTACTATTTTTATTTTTTTGGAGTCTGTCTAGCGCAGCTTTTGCTGAAAATATACCTTCTACAAGGCCTATAAATGAAGCGGCAGTAATAGATAAAGCAAAAAATAGTAATAGCTTGGCCTACCAGCAAATATTTAGTATGCAAAGTCAGCTTGCTCGGTTGGATGAGAGGCTAGAAGTACAAAAGTCACTGGGTAATGATGTTAAGCTCCTTGAAAACGCTCAGCAAGAGCTAAAAACTCAGTTAGCCAGTTTACAAACAAAACTCGAAACGCAAGAAAAGCTGCAAACTAATCAATTGAATGGGTTTGATGAGCGGATTTCTGACATAGCAAGTAATACGAATATGTGGGGAATGGCATTTACCATATTTGGTTTGATTATCACGGTTGCTGCAATCGCACTCGGTTTTAGTGCAAAAAACAGAGCGGTATACGAAGCCAAGCAGACTGCTAATACAACCTCAAAAAGTCATATGGAACAGTGGTTACTAGATAATAAAGATAAATTAATTGCAGAAACCAAAACTGAACTTAAAAATGTGAGTCTTCAGCTAAAAGATCGAGCTGAGAAATTAGAAGTAGAGGCAAGGGATGCACTGGAAAAAATCAAGCAAGAACAGCAACTAGCTTGGGACGCTCTCTTAGCAGAAAACAAAGATGTTGTTACTTCGAAAAGAAATAAAGAAGAGAATACAACTACCAAACATAATAAACCGAAAGTATATCAAACAGCTCAAGAATGGTTTAAAGCGGGTTTAAAGGCGTTTTCAAGTAATGAATATGACGAAGCACTCAATGCTTGGAACAAGGTCTTAGGGTTAGTTGACAGCGAACAAGAGTCAAAGCTGTATGCCATTACAATGATTAACCAAGGTGTTACTTATGGGAGGCTAGGTAAGCCTGATGACGAGCTCAACAGCTACGCAACCTTGATTGAGCAGTTCAAAGACTCATCGAATGAAGAGATTCAAATTCAAGTGGCTCAAGCGATGTTTAACCAAGGAATTACTTATAGTGAGCAAGGCAAGCCTGATGAGGAGCTCAACAGCTACC
>NZ_PNCZ01000082.1:0-1261 GCF_005887425.1 Pseudoalteromonas sp. S2721 | reverse complement strand
AGCTTTTAATAACACATCACTTAAAGTAAGTGGCGTCAGCAAGAGATTCGTACTCTTGATAACGTCGTGCATAGATTGCGCGGTGTTCACCGCCCCACTACACATAACCTACTTAAATAAGTGGCGTCCCCAAGGGGATTCGAACCCCTGTTACCGCCGTGAAAGGGCGGTGTCCTAGGCCTCTAGACGATGGGGACACAGAATGTGTCACTAGGACATTAAATGATAGTTTGACTCATATCGGAGTTAAGGTTACTAAAATAACATGTAAGTACTCGAGACTAACATATTTATTTTCTTGGCAATTGCTCACTTACTTAAAGTAAGTGGCGTCCCCAAGGGGATTCGAACCCCTGTTACCGCCGTGAAAGGGCGGTGTCCTAGGCCTCTAGACGATGGGGACGCAGAAAACTGCAACCCTAGGACAAACACTATGCAAATCTGGTGGAGCTATGCGGGATCGAACCGCAGACCTCTTCGCTGCCAGCGAAGCGCTCTCCCAGCTGAGCTATAGCCCCGACTTGCATACACACCACCAATTAATGTTGGTTGTGTATCGCTGAGTGCGGGGCGCATTCTATGCAGCCCCCCAAATAAAGTCAACAGTTTTTTATCTAAGTTTATTTAAATGATTTAAATTTCAACAAGCTGACTAAATATCAATCCGTTGCGGAGGTATTTTATACAAAGTGCTATCAAATTAGTTATTTTGGGCTAATTTCATTGCTGGTTTGTTATCAAAGGCTCTTTGCTTTTTTAATTTACTCCCTTAAAAAGGTATACATTTATATGCAAAATAAAATTCATTACCTAAAGCTTTAAATAAAACGACTTCACCCTACCCTGCTTTGTTTTTAATAGTGCTAAGTAGAGTGCAATTAACTGATGCAAATTTATTGATATGAAAAACCGTTTTAAAGATTTGCTGTATTCATATCATTTTAGAATGATTTACCTAGGTCATAGAGCTATAGATCAAGCTCTGAATATAAGCTTATGAATGTAAATTGCATATTTGTTCGCCAAAAAATGCTTAAATGCCATGTCATTGTTTATAAAAGCTGCATCTAACACATTTTTACTCATTCAAGTGTTGACACATTTACAACTCTATCTATAATAGCGCCCCACAACAACGCAGCAATGAGTTGTTTTAGATATGGGTCGTTAGCTCAGTTGGGAGAGCATCGCCCTTACAAGGCGAGGGTCACTGGTTCAAGTCCAGTACGACCCACCACATATAAAAAAATCAATTTAAAAT
>NZ_PNCZ01000081.1:0-15225 GCF_005887425.1 Pseudoalteromonas sp. S2721 | reverse complement strand
CCGAAAATCTCTATTACTAGGTTTTTTTGTAGGTGTGACTGTTTCTGTGTCCCCATCGTCTAGAGGCCTAGGACACCGCCCTTTCACGGCGGTAACAGGGGTTCGAATCCCCTTGGGGACGCCACTTATCTAAGTAGGTTATGTGTAGTGGGGCGGTGAACACCGCGCAATCTATGCACGACGTTATCAAGAGTACGAATCTCTTGGGGACGCCACTTACTTTAAGTAAGTAATGTGTTGGAAAGACTATCTTTTAAATATCATTTCAAATATAACTAAGATTTTTCAACTTAAGATTCCTTATTCTCCATATATCTTTACGATATAGACTCCATATATTTCTAAAACTTTAATTCCTATAGATCACTTTTACAGATCATTTTAATACTTTATAGTATCTAGCAACTCATCAGCTAACCATAAGGAAATTAAAATGTTAGCTAAACGTGTTGTACTCATACTAATTTCTTTAGTCATTACTGCTTGCTCAGACTCAAATGAGGGAGTAGCGCTAGGAACGCTTGAGCGTGAGCGTGTGATCCATCCTGCAACGACTAACGAAATACTGATCGATTTACCCGTTTCAGCAGGCCAGTTGGTCGAAAAAGGGCAGGTGATTGCAAAGTTTGATGCCGAACTACAACAAGCGATTGTTGCTAAAGCACAAGCTCAATTAGCTCAAGCCACTGCATTTCTTGAAAAAACCTTGAATGGTGCTCGCCCCGAAGAAGTTGCTGCCGCATCAGCCAAAGTAGCAGCAGCCAATGCTGCATATACGCAAAGCGAAGCTAATTTTCGCCGTGCAAAAACCTTAGTTAAAGATAAACTCGCTAGCCAAGAAACCTTAGACAGTGCAACCGCTGCACGCGATGAGACTTTCGCTAATTTAGAATCAGCAAAGCAGAACTTAAATGAATTAACAAATGGTTCTCGCGTTGAAGATATTAATAGTGCGAAAGCGCAAGTTCAGGCGGCAGAAGCAGAACTAAAAGTACAGCAAAAATACCTCTCAGATCTGACAATTAAAGCGATGCGTGCTGGCAGGGTCGATAATTTACCTTGGCACGTAGGTGAGCGAGTTACTAAAGGCAGCCCTGTCGTTATAATTCAAGCAAACAGCGCACCTTACGCACGCGTATATATCCCTGAACCATATCGTGCCAAGCTCAATCAGGGGATGACACTTACGGTTCGCGTCGATGGCATAGATAAAGATATTCAGGGTGAACTGACCTGGATTGCCACAGAGCCTGCGTTCACGCCTTTTTATGCCCTTAATCAGGAAGAACGTGCGCGATTAATGTATCTTGCTGAGGTAACACTACCCACAAGTGAAAATAATTTACCGACAGGCGTACCTGCTCAAGTGATTATGCCATGACTGAATCGGTGATCCATGCCAAAGGTTTGGTAAAACAATTTGGCGATTTAAAAGCGATTGATAACCTTGATCTAGACGTTGAGCAAGGGCAAATTTATGGCTTTTTGGGCCCTAATGGCTGTGGTAAAACGACTGCAATCCGTATGCTTACAGGGTTATTGAAGCCAACCTCTGGTGATATCAATGTGCTTGGCTTGAGTCTGCCAAAAGATGCTGAAAAGCTCAGAACACAACTCGGTTATATGACGCAAAAGTTTTCACTTTATAGTGACTTGACCGTACTTGAAAACCTAAAGTTCATGGCGGCGCTTTACCCGTTTAAAAAGCAGCAAAAGCAACAAAGAATTGACGAATTGCTCCATACCTATGGCCTTGATCAAAGAGTAGATCAAATGGCCGGAAGTATGAGTGGGGGCCAACGGCAGCGCTTAGCATTAGCTGCTGCAGTGATTAATAAACCGAAAATTTTATTTCTTGATGAACCAACATCGGCAGTCGATCCACAAAATCGCCGTGATTTTTGGGAAACACTGTTTGATTTAAGTAATGCCGGTACCACGATATTAGTTACCACTCATTACATGGATGAAGCCGAGCGTTGTCATCGTTTAGCCATTTTAGAATCTGGTATTAAACGCGCGGATGGCTCTCCAAAGCAATTAATGACAGACATGCACGCTCATGTTGTAGAAATCGCAGGGGCGCAAACCAGAGAATTAAAAAAACAGCTCGCAACAATCGACCATGTTATTTCAGCCACTCAGCTAGGTGCACAGCTGCGAGTATTAGTAAAAAAAGATGTTCAAGATCCCGTTGAGTTCATAAAACAGCAATCATTTTGTCAGGATACGTGGCAAGTAAATAGTGTGCGTCCAAGCCTTGAAGACGTGTTTGTCACCTGCACAGGGCAGGGCCGACAATGAGTATTGTGACTTCATTAAGCCGCATAAGAGCAATTGTAAGCAAAGAATTATTACAATTACGCCGTGATCGAATGACCTTTGCGATGGTGGTGATGATCCCCCTTATCCAACTGATTCTATTTGGTTACGCTATTAACACCAACGTTAAAGATATCCCTATTGCAGTGGTCGATCATAGTCAAACTGCGCTCAGTCGCATTTTAGTACAAACAGTATCGGCGACAAATGTGGTTAAAGTGACGGATTATTACGACAGTATTGAACAGGCACAAACAGCAATCGCGAGCGCGAAAGTGCGGGCTGTGCTGTTTATACCCCACGATGTGGCAAACCGACTTGCCCAGCACCCAATAGTGGGTTTTGGTTTGCCTGATGGCAGTAATGAGTCGTTAGTCAGGCCAATTGCGCATTGGTTAGTTGACGGCTCAGATACAATGGTCGCGTCGAGCATAAAATCGCTGCGCAATATGCCGCTTGCAGAGCTTCTCGATAAGCCTGCGAATAGAACGTATCCGACCTTTGAGACGACCTTATTTTATAACCCAGAGCAACGCTCTGCAGTGAATATTGTGCCAGGTTTAGCTGCTGTTATTTTAACCATGACGATGATTATGTTTACCTCTGCAGCCATTGTTAAAGAGCAAGAGCGAGGTAATATGGAGCTCTTAATCACCTTACCGTTAAGCTCACTTGAATTAATGATTGGTAAAGTGGTGCCTTATATCTTCATTGGTTTTATTCAGTTATTTATTATACTAGGTATGGGTAAGCTCTTGTTTCATATTCCTTTTGGAGGTGGTTTAGTCGCATTGGTTGTCGCAACCTTTGCGTTTATATGTGCCAGTTTAGTGCTTGGCTTAGTGCTTTCAACCATCGCTAAAAATCAGCTTCAAGCAATGCAAATGACAATTTTCATTCTGTTACCCTCGATATTATTATCAGGTTTTGTATTTCCTTATGAAGGCATGCCAAAGGCAGCGCAATGGCTTGCTGAGTGCTTACCCGCAACGCATTACCTAAGGTTAATACGTGGAATTGTGCTAAAAGATGTCAATCTAATAAGCATGAGCAGTGATTTACTTTGGCTGTTAGCCTTTACAATTTTGGGCTTGGCTGTGGCTGCATTTAGGTTTAAGAAAACCCTTGATTAGGCTAGGCAATTTAAGACATATGTGCTTAACTAAAGTGTAATTTTAATTCTTTTTGAGTAGATGTAAGCGTGTGGCGAGTATTTTGGGTGGCGGTGCTACTAGTGACGTTTGATTGCTATGCAGCAACGATAAACCTAGCCCATACCATGAAGCATGAGCACTTTAATGAGCTGTTAAGCACACTTGCTGAACAAAGTGGCTTGACGGTTAACTCTGTATTAGTTGACCAAAAGGCGCTAAAAGTCAGGCTGGTGCAAAATACCAGTACCAGCACCTCTACAGACGTTGTTATTGTACCTGCTGATCATTTAGGCCTTGATAAATATGCCAACTACAGCGTTATCCCAGACTCACTCATAGCTGATACCACAGACAAGCGAACCTTAGAAACAGCAAAGCTAAACAACAAGCTCTTAGGTATACCCATCATTCAAGGCAATCACCTGTTACTTTTTTATAATAAGCAGTTTGTTAAAGAGCCAATAGAAAATTGGCAGGATATATACCGAATTCAATCATCATTGCCTGAAAAAGTGAAACTCGTTACATGGAGTTTTATGGAAATGTATTGGTTTATCCCGTTCTTATCGGCTTTTAATGGCGACCTAATTGTAGATAACCATGTTCAGCTTAATACACCAGCAATGCAATCGGCTCTCAAATTTGTTTGGGATTTAAATAAACAAAATCTGGTTGATAGACAGTGCGATTACACTTGCTCAAATAATGCATTTAAAGCGCAGCAAGCTGCCTTCACCATCGATGGAGCTTGGGCATTAAAAACGTATGAGCAAGCGCTTGGTGATAATTTAGCTGTGCAGCAATTGCCGAAACTTAATGGTGAGTATATGCAGCCTTATTACTCTACCTTTGTGTTGGCATTTCCAAATGATGGCTTAAATGGCGTTAATAAAGACAATTTGATCAAATTTGCTAAATTGGTTCAAGCAGAAAAATTTCAAACAATGATTTGGCAAAAGCTTCAAGATATCCCCGTTAATACTGAGGTGTTAAATAGTTTAAAATCACAACAAGGCACAGAGTTAGCAACCTTAATTGAAGCGATGCAATTTACAAAACCTATGCCTTCAACCGCATCGATGATCATCGTATGGGAAGTATTAAATAAAGGATTTATTCGCTATGGCAGTGGTGCCTTAACTGCTGAGCAAGCGGGGCTTTTTATGCAAGGGTTGGCAGAGCGTTCGATTGCCAATGAAGGGGATGAATGAGTAGTCCACGCTTTAGCCGCGCCTTATTTATCAGTGTATTACTACTGGTCATTATTCCCCTGCTGATCCTTGCAGGTTTGATGATAGGGCGTTTCTATTTAAGCTCAATTGACCAAGCAAATACGAGTTTACAATGGCAAGCTAGAAATAATGCGGCCAGCCTTGAACAACTCTTATTTAAGCTTGAGAAAAACAGCCAATTACTAAGTAGCACTAAGGCGATAACTGAGCTGCCAAATAAAGTGGTGTACTCACAGTTCGCGCTTGTGCAGCTACAAGAATTTGTTGCCCAAAATCCACAAATTAATGCATCAATTGTTATTGATAATCAAGGGTTTATAGTTGAAGGGTATCCGATCACTTCTTTAAATTTGAATTTTAAACTCACTAAAAGCATTCTCGACAGCGCTCAAACATCAACAGAGCAAAACACAATTCAAATTATTGATAATCCGCAAGTTACTGAGCTACTCGCACCTTTACAGGCAAAACAAAATGCTTTACTGGCAATTACATCTAAGCTGTTGCATGAGCAAGATTCTCTCAGTGAGCCAATAATTAAAACGGGCGTGTTAGTGTCTTTTGTGCCTTTATCAGAGGCGTTAAAGTGGCTTGCAATACATAATGAGCAACCGGTTTATCAAGCGGGTAAGCAGGTACAAATTACAGCACAAGATAACATTTTATATAGCGTGGGCGATGCTGGCGATAACGGCAAATTAATGGGGCAGGCCTCAATCAGTAATGTTTTTTTTGCAGGTAAGCCAACCAGTTTACAGTTCCAAATTAATGAAGCAAAAACCACCTACACCAGCGCTGTAAAGCAAACGGCCATATTAGCTGGGCTGCTAATCGTAGGACTCTCTATTTTTTCATTTATCTTAGTGCGCTGGCTGACGGCACGGCTCCATAACCCGCTAAATCGCATTACTGCTCTTAGTCGTGAATATGCGTTAGGTAATTACAAACAAGATATAGACGATTTTCATTATCAAGAGTTTAAAGATATTGCAGATTCCCTCAGCAGCATGGCCGATACCATTGATATACAAATTACTTCATTGCAATTAGAAAAACTTCGCGCTGAGCGTTCTGAGCAAGTTAAAAGCCAGTTCTTAGCTAATATGAGCCATGAAATTCGCACACCGATGAATGGTATTGTGGGTTTTTTGCAGCTACTTAATAAAAGCACGCTAACACCAGAGCAAGCAGAGTTTGTAAGGCAAATTAATAACTGCAGTGATGTGTTATTAACCGTGATTAACGATATTCTCGATTTTTCAAAAATAGAGGCCAATAAAATAGAGCTCGAGTCGCGACAATGTGATTTAGTCGCGCTTTGCAATGACCTTATCTTGCTGTTCAAACCGAGCTGTGATGCCAAAGGGATTGGCTGCCGGCTTGATGTCTCCTCATTACAATCGCTGAATGTAGAATGTGATGAAATACGTGTTAAACAAGTGCTAATTAACTTACTCTCTAACGCCGTTAAGTTCACCAATCAAGGAGAGATCGTTCTTTCGCTTACTCTGCAAAGCCGAGATGAACACCAGACAGCCGTCGTGATATCGGTAAAAGATACAGGCATAGGTATCTCTGAAGATAAAATAACGGCCCTGTTTAATCCCTTTGTCCAAGCGCAAAGTAGCACCACTCGTGAATATGGAGGGACCGGTCTTGGGCTTGCCATCAGTAAGGGGATGATTGATTTGATGGGAGGTACTATTGCTATCGACAGTGAGCTTGGCAAAGGCACCGATTTTACCATTAATGTTAATTTTAAATCACTAAACCCACAGGACGCTAGTGCAAAAGAACACCAATCAGATGAAGATACTCAGTTCGATTTTAAATCAGTCGACAAGCCAATATTAATTGCCGAAGATAACCCGATTAACCAAATTGTTATCACTAAGTATTTAACTCAATTAGGTCTGAGTTATGAATTGGCAGAAAATGGACAAATTGCCTGTGAGAAAACCCTAACACAAGATTACGCACTGATTTTAATGGATATTCAAATGCCGGTGATGGATGGATTAACTGCCAGCGAAAACTTACTTGCAAGGCCAGATTTTGATACGCCGATTATTGCCGTCAGTGCTAATGCAATGAAAGACGACATCGAAACAAGCGCAAAAATTGGTATCAGTGACCATATCGCAAAGCCAATTAATTTTGCTGAACTTGAAAAAGCACTCGCAAAGTGGCTATCTCAGCAATCGCTGAAATAGCCAGTATGAATCAAAAAGTGGTGTTATCTTTTTTCTGAATTAACTCAATCGCATAACCATCAGGGTCTTTAACAAACGCGATTTCAGTTGTGCCGCCTTTTACAGGACCCGGCTCACGACTCACATTACCGCCAGCAGCTTTAATGTCTTCGCAGGCTTTATAAATATCATCAAACTCGATAGCAATATGACCGTATGCATTACCCAAATCATAGCTGTCTGTATCCCAGTTATAAGTAAGCTCAAGCACCGTCGAATCTTTTTCGTCACCATAACCGACAAAAGCAAGGGTGTAGCGGTACTCTTCGTTGTCTGCACGGCGCAGCTCTTTCATACCTAATACCTGCGTATAAAATTCAATTGATTTATCTAAATCAGCAACGCGAAGCATTGTGTGTAATAAGCGCATTTTAAGCATCCTCTTTCTTGTCTTTAAATTCGCACAATTTCAATAACGCAGCATGGTACAACGCTGCGCATTAAAATTATTAAAAATGGATTATAAGTTATTTCGATTGCATGCACAGTAGCATTGAGACAAAGCGTTTAATATGAAAAGGGTGACGTTATGCAGCAATGAATAGGGATTGCTGCATAACAATGAGGTTTTTGCGGTATAAGCGAAGCTTAGCTTTTCACTTTACCCTTAAGTACATAAATTTCGCCATCAAAGCTCCCTTGAATTGTCAGACCTTGTCCCGCCAACTCCTTAAGATATTCGATATGCTCATTAGTGATATGTTGCCCCGGCACTAAAAGCGGGATTCCAGGAGGATAAGGTGTCACTAATCCGGCACAAATTCGGTTGTTACTTTTGCTAATTGGCACAGATTCTCGTTCGCCATAGAATGCATCACTAGGAATACAGGCTAAGTCAATAGCGGGTAGATTCTCTGGTAGGCGTGTGCGTCTCATTGAAGTGGCAAGTTTTACTTTACCGCTATCGAGTTTCTTAAGCGCATTGTAAAGACGAATGATCTTTGAGCGTGTACCACCAAGAGTCAATAAAACTAAAATGGTGCTGTGTGTGTATTTTTCGATTTCAAGGCCAATTTCATCTAATAGGAATTTATGAATATCCTTTAATGAATAAGGTAACTCACTAATATCGATAAGGATCTTCAGCGGATCGTGACCCATGTTATCGCCACTAAAATGTGGGAATATATCCATGAAATCTTGCTTATCGAGCACTTTAATATGTTTTAGTGAAGCCATTTGCTGCTTAAACTCTGCAACATGATTCAGCAGGGCATTCAGTAATTTATAACCTTCCATTTCTAATTGCTTCTGGCATACATCCAGCGAAGCAATGAGCTGATATTTTGGCGAGGTACTGGCGTAAATACTGTAGATCTCACGGAAGAAATCGGCATCGAAACCAGGATCGTTAACATGAATGTAAGACGCCTGAGAGAACGCCGAAACCACTTTATGTGCCGAATGGGTAACATAGTCTGCGCCAGCATTTATTGCTGAGTAGTGGCGTAAACTTGGATGGAAAAGCGAGTAAGCAAACCACGCTTCGTCGATAAACACTTTAATACCGTGCTGGTGTGCAAATTCAACCACTTGTTTTAAATCGCTAAGCAGACCATCGTAAGTACAGCCGGTTAAAACCAGTAATTTAGCATCGCTATTTTGCTCAATCGCTTGCTTAATGTCAGCCAATGAAGGGGGCGCGAAGATACCATATTTAGGATTTAAAATACTCGATAAATAAATAGGTAAACTAGCCGATTGCAAAATGCCGTAATGTACTGATTTATGGCAGTTTCGGTCGATGATCACCTTATCGCCTTTACGTAGTAAAGTTTGCAAAATAATCTTATTTGAAGTGGATGACCCATTGGTAACAAAGTAGGTATGTTTTACTTCAAATGTCGCCGCCGCTGATTCTTGAGAGCGGCCTATGGTGTTGGTGCTGTCTGATAATGAACCAAGCGAGTCGACAGAAACCGACAGGTCGCCAACAAATACGTTACGGCCATAAAACTGATAAAAGTCTTTAATATACGGAGAATTTCTAAAGCTAGCACCGCCACTGTGACCAGGTGTGTGCCATGAATCGTTCGATTCACCCACATAACGACGGTAGGCGGTCCAAAATGGCGTTTCTGAACGATCATCAAAGTCATTGATCATATAGCCCAAGATTGCTTCGGGGTCTGAAATGACCTCATCTTTAAAAAAGAAAGATTCAATTTCTTCTGACTCGTTAACTATCTCCAAGCCTTTCGTATCGTCACCAATAACATAAACAGGCAGTTCTAGGCGTATGCCTTTTAATTGCTCGATAAAACGGCTATAGGTGCGCTCGCCATTGTTCAGTACATCCCAACTAAGTACTACAGCTTGAATATCGCCATCTTCCTCTACATATTTCAACGCCTGCTTGAGCTCTATGCACTCGATAATGTCGATATCAACATCACTTCGTTCAAAATTAGGGATTGTTTTTTCTAGGTTCGTTGAAAGCTCTTTTAAGGTGGCAGGATCTTGTTCAATTAACAAGATACGAAGTAAAGGTAACATAGCAACTCATATAAAAAATTTCACATTACTCAACAGCATAACGAAAGGATGGAAGCTTGTGAAATGATTACGCTGATATTTTTTGTTCCGATACTGATTAGGCTTTTTTGCGTGTTAATCGCAGATAGTTGAAATTACATGTTCTTACTGTAAAAGTAATGCTTAAGTAAAAGGTTAATTGAGCACTCTGCGATAAAAGCTCTCAAGCCAGATACAGATAAAAATAAAGATAAACATGCTAGGGAGAATAAAACATGGCGTATGTTGCCAATTTCAAAACTGTAGTCATCTCTACATTGTTTGCGTTTTGTACGAGCGCAGTTAATGCAGATGAAGTCTCAGATTCAAACAATAAAAAGTCGATACCCGAAGCCTCTAAATTTGTGACCCAGCATAAAGGCACCTTTAATGGTACAAAGCTGAAATACGAAGCTGTAGCCGGTGAAACTTATTTGTTAAACAAAAACGAAGAGCCTAAAGCTGCTATCTTTTCGTTTGATTACCTAGCTGCAGATGACAACAAGAACAGACCCGTAACATTTATCTGGAATGGTGGCCCGGGCTCATCGTCTAATTGGTTACATATGGGCGCTTATGGTCCGAAACGAGTCGTGGTACCAAGCGATGCAACGGCTCCTGGATTGGCTCCTTACGAATTAAAAGATGCGCCTGAGACGATACTTGATGTGACTGATATGGTGTTTGTGGACCCTGTTGGTACAGGTTACTCGCGCGCCTTAGGTGACACTGACAGCAAAGCCTTTTGGGGCTTGAATCAGGATGCATCTGCTATTGCTGATTTTATTGCCCAGTGGCTAACAAAAGAAAACCGCTGGAATGCGCCAATATTTTTATTGGGAGAGAGCTATGGTACAACTCGAGCAGCAGCGGTTTCTAAAGTACTGATGGATAAACACCTGATTAATGTAAATGGCATTATTTTTGTGTCACAAGCTTTAGACTATCAAGGTTCAAGCCCTTATGTTGATGACAACATCATTTCTTATATCACTTACATACCCACACTTGCTGCAACCGCTTGGTATCATAAAAAAGTAGACACATCAGGAAATTTTGAAGCGTTTATTGATGCGAGCCGACAATTTGCAGTTGATGAATTACTACCAGCCTTATTTAAGGGGAATGCCCTTAGTAAAGCTGACCGAAAGCAAATTGTTGACGGCCTTCACCGTTATACAGGGCTAAGCAAACAATATATTGAGCAGGTTGATTTACGCATTAATGCCTTTAGATTCGCTAAAGAGTTATTGCGTGATGAGGGCGTCGCAGTAGGCTTTCTTGATGGACGTTATAAGCTTGATGAACGAGACGATTTAACAGCAGCTCCTAAGCAAGATGCGTCAAAAGTGATAGGGCCGGCTTATAAAGCGGCATTGATGAAATACATGCGTACAGATTTAAACGTACAGTGGAAAAGAAAATACTTAAACCCTGGCGATCCTGAGTTATCAGATAACTGGCGCTGGCGCACAGCGCCTGATGGACAAGGCTGGGAGCCAAGATACGTCAATACAGCGCCAGATTTATCTTATGTGCTTCGCAGCAATCCACAAATGAAAGTGATGGTCGCCTCTGGTTATTACGATATTGTCACGCCATTTTTTGATGCTGAATACACCTTAAATAGACACGGTATATACGCTGATAAAATTGACTATCACTATTATCACGGTGGTCACATGATGTATGTTCACGAACCAGCAAGAGTGGCGCTGTTAAGAGATACGCGAGAATTTATTAAAAAGCAGGTGAGCCAAAACCCACGATAATGACTAGGAATATTGTGCCAAACCCTGTGTTTGGCACAATGCGCAAAGGGTGTGATAGAAAAGGTTAAGAACGTTACACATATAGTGTCTATCAAGGATTAACCATTGGTGCATATCGACCATATTTGTTGCCAATGTTTGCCAATATCTGCCATAATCAAAGACTGTAAATATATAGGAATTAACTATGGCAACTTTAAATATCTCTATTCCAGATGAAATGCGCTCATGGATTGATGCCCAAGTTGAGTCAGGTCGATTCTCAAATGCAAGTGATTATATCCGCGATTTGATCCGCCATAATCAGAGTGAAAAAGATGCTATTAGAATGGCATTAGTAGAGGGTGAGCTAAGTGGTGAGAGTGAGTTAACGGTTTTAGATATTATATCCAAATCCAAAAACAAAACTTAAAGCGAATGGCTAAATATGTTCTCTCTAATAAAGCTCAGTATGACTTGGAGCGTATTTTTCAGTACACCGAAATTGAATTCGGTGTTTCTCAAGCAGAAAACTATTTAATTGGAATTCATGAAACGCTAATGGCTTTGTCTACTGAGCCGAGCCTTGCTCAAGATGTTAGCGATATCAAGCCAGGATATTCTCGGTATATATTTAAAAGCACTACATCTTTTTTAAAAAAAGAGCCAACGATATTTTTATTGTGAGAATTCTGCATCAACAAATGAAGGTTCAACTACACCTAACAAGCTAATGCAGGTCCGCAACAATACTTAATTACTCTGTCTTCTCTTTAAACTCACACAAATCTTCGATAATACAGCTGCTGCATTTAGGTTTACGAGCAGTACACACATAGCGGCCATGCAGAATTAACCAGTGGTGTACATCGACCTTAAATTCTTTAGGTACCACTTTTTCTAGTTTTTGTTCTACAGCCACCACATCTTTACCCATAGCAAACTTAGTGCGGTTAGAAACGCGGAAAATGTGAGTGTCTACAGCAATTGTTGGCCAGCCAAAGGCACAGTTTAAAACAACATTCGCGGTCTTTCTGCCAACCCCCGGTAATGCTTCGAGCGCTTCACGATTCTCTGGGACTTCTGAGTTATGTTTATTGACCAGAATCTCACACATTTTATAGACATTATTGGCTTTCGAATTAAACAAACCAATGGTCTTGATGTAATCACGAAGGCCTTCAAGGCCTAAATCAAGAATCGCTTGAGGCGTGTTAGCAACAGGGAATAGCTTACGGGTTGCTTTATTAACACCCACATCTGTAGCTTGTGCTGATAAGGTAACCGCAACTAATAACTCAAACGGGCTTGAGTATTCAAGCTCTGTTTCTGGGTGCGGGTTTTGCTCACGTAGACGAGATAAGATCTCATAGCGTTTTTCTTTATTCATGGTGGCGTAAAGCACGCAGTGACGGTGCGTGCTCTCCTTTAAGTTAAACTTGTTACTCGGGCTCTTGGGCCTTTTTCTACTTCTGGAGTAACAACTTGCTTAGATTTTATTTGTGTATCAATGACATTTTTTGCAGCAATCAGTAAACCAAGTCCTAAAAAGGCACCCGGTGGTAAGATAGCTAATAAAAATTGGTTATCAAAACTGAATACTTCAATTCGAAGTGCAGCAGCCCATGGCCCTAATAATAAATCAGCACCATCAAATAGTGTACCTTGACCAATAAGTTCACGCATTGCCCCTAGCACCACTAAAACTAACATAAAGCCAAGTCCCATCATCAGTCCGTCAAAGGCTGAAAGTGGCACTGTATTTTTAGAGGCGAATGCTTCTGCGCGACCGATAATGGCACAGTTGGTAACAATAAGCGGAATAAAAATCCCCAATGATTGATAAAGCCCAAATGTATAGGCATTCATCATCAGCTGCACGATGGTCACAAAGCCTGCGATGATCATCACAAAAACAGGAATACGAATATCTTTTGGTACCCAGTTACGCACAATCGATACGGTGACATTAGAACCAACAAGTACCAATAAAGTTGCTAAACCAAGGCCTAATGCATTGGTGATCGTAGAAGTAACAGCAAGTAGCGGGCATAAGCCTAATAACTGCACAAGGGCAGGGTTATTAGCCCACATACCATCTTTAAATAAGGTTTTAACTTGGCTCATTACTTGGCTCCTTGACAGGTGTTTGGCGCAGCAAACAGATTATCAAATTCAGCTTGGGCAAACAGCACAGCTTGTTTAACTGAGCCGACAACGGCACGCGGTGTAATGGTTGCGCCAGTAAACTGATCAAATTGGCCACCATCTTTTTTAACAGCCCAGCGGCTGTCATCGTCAGAAAGTACATTTTGGCCTTTGAAAAGGGTGATCCAGTCTGATTTTTTGACCTCAACTTTATCGCCAAGGCCCGGTGTTTCTTCGTGCTTAGTTACACGAACACCCGCTATTTCACCATTGGCAAAAACCGCCGTTAATAAGTTGATATCGCCGCTATAACCACTTGGTGTTACATGGCGCATTACTAAAGCATACGGCTTATTATCTTTGTAGGCGCGGTAGATTATTTGCTCAGGACGTGGACCTAAGCGCTCATCGGTGATTACAACACAATCTTTGTATAGTTGATTGTCGTAATGATGGGCATCAAGTACTTGTTGCAGCTGCTCTGCAAGTTGTTGCTTTTCTTGCTCTTCAATACGCTCAGCAGTCAGGCTATGAGTAAGGGCTACAGTGCCTGTGGTAATAAGTGCAAATGCTGTAAGAATAGTGCCGTTTTTAGTCATTGAGGAAAGGATCATTATTTCACCCCATGGCCGTAAGTTCGTGGTTGCGTGTAGTAATCAATTAAAGGCACCGCCATATTTAACAGCAATACACTAAATGCCACTGCATCAGGGTAACCACCGAAAGTACGAATTAAGTAAACAAGTAGACCAATTAACGCGCCGTAAATTAAACGACCTCTATTCGTTGTTGATGCAGAAACTGGATCGGTAGCAATAAAAAATGCCCCTAACATGGTTGCACCACTGAATAAGTGAAATACCACGCCCGGCTCTGTGCCCGGGGCTGCAATATAACCAATACCACTGCACACGGCTAATGAGGCTAAAAAGCTAACAGGGATATGCCAATTAATGATTTTAGATTTTAATAAATAAAGGCCACCTACTAAAAAGCCGAAGTTAACCCAGCCCCAACCAAGACCAAACCAGTCATTAAAAAGAGGCTTACTCATACTCTCAGCCACCGTTAGGTGATGGGCGACATCTGTTTTAACGGTATCAAGTGGTGTTGCCATGGTTGTGCCATCAATCGCTACACGTAACTGATCGACACTAAATCCAGCGCTGGTAAAACCATTGAAAATAACAGACAGCTGTTGTGAGAAGCTGATCGGAGATGCAAGTAAATCACTCACAGGTAACCAGCTGGTCATTTGCACCGGAAACGATACAAGTAGTAATACATAAGCTGCCATAGCAGGGTTAAATAAATTAAAGCCAAGGCCACCATAAAGCTGCTTTACAATAACAATGGCAAAGAGACAGCCAATTACGATAATCCACCAAGGTGCTAAAGGCGGAATACTCAACGCCAGTAATACGCCTGTTAACCACGCACTGCCATCACTGAGTGTTGGCCAAACTTTGCGTTTTCGAAGCAGTAATACAGCAGCTTCACAGGCACTAACAGTAATCAGCGCGAGAACAAGCTGAATTAACACAGCGCTACCAAAGAAGAAAACTTGCGCGATTAAGCCTGGAATACACGCAGCAATCACTGTCATCATTAATCGGCTTAATGATTTATGGCTATGATTATGCGGCGAACTCGCCATGGTTAGTTTCATGACTTATCGTTTCCTTCTTGTTGTAACTTTTTCGCTTTAGCTCTTGCAATGGCACGAGCGACCGCTGCTTTTTTCTTATCTTCGCTAGACTCAGGTTCATCAACCTGCGGCTTGGCATCTGCCTCAGCACTTGAATCATTAGTTTGCTGTGAAGAGTCGTCACTCTGCGCTTGCTCTTTAGCG
>NZ_PNCZ01000080.1:0-17861 GCF_005887425.1 Pseudoalteromonas sp. S2721 | reverse complement strand
CTAGGTGCTAGGTGCTAGCAATATTATGAATACTCGTTGATAAAAGCATCTAATTCTTAACGTAATAAATTTTGAGTTTTACGCACAACCGTTTAATCACTCAACCCAATAAACTCAGCCTATTTCAAAAGAAGTGACGCCAAAAATACGGTTTAATGGCAAGTTCGGACATTCACCGGTGTACATTCTGGCGGTTTCAAATGACACTTGCATGTTGTATTTCTGTGCTAAAGCAACAGCAGCTTGATTGATTTCTGGTGTATCAAGGAAAATAGCGTCAGAGGCACCCACTTTAGATTTTAAAGCGAGGAACAAAGATTCAGCCAATTCTGGTGAGTCGGCAAATAGAGGGCCGACTTTAAAGCCGTTCTGGCACTTGCGAATTACGCCGTATCCTGCCAGTTCCCCATTGTTCATTACGCCCAAAGCGTCGCATTGGGGTTGACTTAACCATGCTTTAGTAAAGTTTGCTCTATTTACCGGGAAAAAAGCCTGTTCGTATGCGTCAATAATTTCGAATGGCACAGTATTAAGATCAACAATGTCAGCATTTTGCGGTAAATTACCACCGCCTACTCCTGCAAAACGGATATTGCGATAAGCCAGATTAAAACCAGATTTTTTGTAGTTCTCTTGCTGCTCCACCACACCATCAAGGCCAATATTCAACCCTTCAAGGCGCTTTAACGCGACATTCCAAATTTGCATTCCGTAGCCTTTGCCTCGGTAATCAGGTTTAACAATGTAAAAGCCGATAAAGCCAAATGCATCGTGATAATTAATGGCAGAAATTGTAGCAATAGGTTCATCATCTAGAAAACCGACAAGAAATCCTTCAGGATCAGCAGCAAAATAACACTCTGCATCATTAAGGCCCGGATTCCAGCCTTCTGCTGCAGCCCAATCAATCATGAGTTCGACTTCCTTCTTGGTCATGGTTTTGATTGTAAAATGTTTACTTTGCATCTGCTTTCCTTATATTTTTCAGTCTACTCTGACAGCTAACTTAAAACTTACTGCTTAAAACCATTAACTTCTAGCTATTCGCTTTCTTCCACCAAACCAACATAAATCTGGCTATTGGCATCTACCTGAAAGCAGCTGATCAGGTTTTCTTTCACCAGCTCTAACATGGCGATAAAGCTTACTACAACACCACTTCTGCCCTCTTCTACCGTAAAAAGAGTGCTAAAAGGCAGCTGTGATTGAGCCTCTGAGAGTTTATCTAAGATTAAGCTCATCCGTTCACGGGTTGATAAAGCCTCTGCGGTAATATGATGGTGTTCAAATGTTTTAGCTCGGGCCATAACGTCGCTTAGCGCAACTAACAAGTCTTTCATGTCAACGTCAGGTAACAGTACCTCACGCTCACTGAATTCTGGCACCAGTGCTTCGGCAACAAAAATATCGCGGCCTTCGCGAGGGATCTCATCAAGATTTTCTGCGGCTTTTTTAAATTGTTCGTATTCTTGTAAACGTCTTACAAGCTCAGCTCGTGGGTCTTCTTCCTCTTCAAGCTCTTCATGTTTTGGTAATAATAATCGTGATTTAATTTGTGCTAATAGCGCCGCCATCACAAGGTATTCACCTGCCAGCTCAAGCTGAAACTCGCTCATCATTTCAACATAACTCACGTATTGCTCTGTAATACTAAAAATAGAGAGCTCTAGTACATCGAGTTTATGTTTTTTGATTAAATACAGAAGTAAATCGAGAGGACCTTCAAAAGTTTCTAAAATGATCTCTAGCGCATCGGGTGGAATATATAAATCTTCAGGTTTATCAACCACTGCTTTGCCATGCAAAAAAGCCAGTGGCAGCTTTTGCTGTACTGGCTCTTGTAAATTATCTGGCGCGTCAAGCTCTGGGCTAGTCAATGAAGTCTCTACTCAAATGGTTTAGTATCACCACAACCCACACGTAAGATTTCGATGCTATCATCTGACAAGTCAATTACTGTGGTTGCCTGTTCAGGAAGATAACCACCATGAATAATTAAATCAACTTGCTTTTCAATGCGATCGCGAATTTCATCAGGATCTGCCTCGGTATATTGCTCACCCGGTAAAATTAAAGAGCACGACATTAACGGTTCACCTAATTCAGCCAATAAAGCACAGGTGATTGGGTGTTCGATAACACGAATACCAATGGTTTTTTTCTTTTCGTTTAATAAACGCTTTGGTACTTCTTTAGTGCCTTTAAAGATGAACGTATAAGGCCCTGGAGTATTATTTTTAATCAATCTGAATAACTGATTATCAACGCGAGCATAGGTAGATAGCTCAGATAAGTCGCGGCAGACCAAAGTAAAGTTATGGTGTTTTTCAATACCACGAATACGTTCAATGCGCTCTTTTGCTTGCTTATTACCAATGCTACAGCCAAGTGCGTAACCCGAATCGGTTGGGTATACAATAACACCGCCCTGCTTAATAATATCAACCGCTTGGCTGATTAAGCGTGGTTGCGGATTATCTGGATGAATATGAAAAAACTGACTCATTACACGCTCCTATTGCCCTTCCCATGCTTGCCAAACCCCTTGGCAATCTTTTGGTAAGTATAAATTTTTACCTAACTCCAACCAACTGGTCGGAAAATGAAAATCTGACCCTTGTGACGCAAGTAAGCCATATTCACGACTCAGTTCACCTAAAAACTGGCGCTCACTGGGTGCTTGCTGTGGTTGTGCAACTTCCATCGCATCGCCACCTGCGTCTTTAAACTCAATAATTAACTTACGTAGCCACTTGTTAGACATTTGATAACGCCCAGGGTGTGCTAGAACGGCAACCCCACCGGCTTGATGAATGGCAGCAATTGCAGTTTGCATATCGCACCAACTACTTGGTACATAACCTGTTTTTCCTCGCCCTAAGTATTTCTTAAATACCCCAGGAAAGTTTTTAGCTACACCACGTTCAATCAGTGCACGGGCAAAATGCGCCCGTGTGATTTGGGCGTTTTCGGCAAATGTTTTTGCTTGGTCGTAAATGCCTTCAAAACCATTTTTAGCAAGGCGACGACCTATCTCTAAAGCGCGCTCTTCACGCTTGCCTTGTTGCGCTTGTAATAATGACAACAGTGCGTCATTTTCATCATCAACATTTAAGCCAACAATATGAATTTCAAAGCTTTCCCATTTTGTTGATACTTCAACGCCAGCAATCAATTTAAGCGGTAAATTATCATCTGCAATGACTTGGCGAGCAGGTTTTATCGCACTTAACGTGTCGTGATCGGTAATTGCAAACACATCTATGTTTTTCTCAACCGCGCGGTGTAACAATTGCTCGACTGATAGCTGACCATCTGAGTATGTGGTGTGGCTATGTAAATCGTATTTTATCAAAGGGAAAGACTGCTTTACGTAAGTTCTTGAATCAATGATGTGAGTATAACAAAAATTTACTGCCAGGGCGTGATTATCTTTTTAGGTTAGACATATATACCCACATAAATGGGCAATTGCGATGGGTAAATGCCGAACACGTATTAATATGTAAATTAATGCTTGACAGTATCCGCTTAGGTACGCTTTACTGTATGCACTTTCAGACACGTTAAATAAGCAATAACAATGAACAAAACAATTCAAATCACAATTTGGTGGTGGCACTCGTAACTAGCGGGTGACGAATTGTCGTGTCTAACGATTTCAAAACCCGCTCAAGTAGCGGGTTTTTTTATATCTAAATTTTAAGGTTTTATAATGAATTACATAGCAACTCTTACACATCATTGGTGGTGGCGCCTGGCTTAGCGGGACGGTAAGGGTCTATCTAATTTATAGGCATCTTTATACGAACCCCGCCAAGCATCGCTTCGCGGGGTTTTGTTTTTTAAAGAGTTTTTGGGAATGAGGGAGAATGAGGTTTGATTTTTAGTCATATAACAACGACACCGGGTGAAGTAACCAGTATCACTCAAGTGCGCGACTACATCAGTAGCCCACTTGCGTTATACAGTTTACTCGATAAGCCTAATTCACTGCTCTTAGAGTCTGCTGAAATTGATTCTAAAGACAGTGTAAAAAGTCTAATTTTGGTTGACTCAGCGCTACGTATTGTTTGCCAAGGCAAACAGGTCACACTCACTGCACAGTCAAATAATGGCAAGCAATTACTGCCTTATTTACAAACTCATGTGCAAAACTGCTCTGCAGAGCTTGTAGAAGACACATTAACGTTAACCTACAACGAGGTAGCAAGCGACATTGATGAAGCCAGTAAATTAGTAGCAGATAATGCATTTAGTGCGCTACGTAGCTGTATTAATAGTATTAAAAGCACCACAGATAACCCATTTTCTGTGTTCTTAGGCGGTGTATTTGCCTACGATATGGTTGCTAATTTCGAAACCCTTTCTGATGTGCCTGACGGCGAAAACAGCTGCCCAGATTATGTTTTCTACCTCGCAGAAACGTTAGTTGTCATCGACCATCAAGCAAAAACAACCGAGCTAATTGGCAACGTATTTAACGGCCCTGAAGTCCATGCAAACTGCTTTGAGGTTGGTCAACAGTTAGAGCGTTTAAATGCCGTATGTGACAATGCACAAAGCTACCAAGGGCAAAAGCAAACAGGCTCAAACCCAATTTCTGTTGATGTTAGCGACGAGCAATACTGCGAACATGTCATCAAGTTAAAAAACAACATCGTTGATGGCGATATTTTCCAAGTTGTTCCATCACGTACTTTTTCTCTCGCCTGCCCTGACTCACTTCATGCTTACAGCCAATTAAAACAACAAAACCCAAGCCCATATATGTTTTACATGCGCGATGAAGAGTTCGTGTTATTCGGCGCATCACCCGAGTCAGCCCTCAAATATTGCGCAGAGAGTAAACAAGTTGAGGTATACCCTATTGCCGGCACTCGCCCTCGTGGCAAGTTTGCTAATGGGCAAATTAATCCAGACCTAGACAGCCGCATTGAGCTTGAGCTTCGCAACGACCAAAAAGAACGTGCCGAGCACCTGATGTTAGTTGATTTAGCAAGAAATGATGTAGCCCGTATTAGCGTACCAGGCACTCGTCACGCAAAAGAATTATTAAAAGTAGACCGCTACTCACAAGTGATGCATTTAGTTTCACGCGTGGTGGGTACTTTAAAACCTGAACTCGATGCGCTACATGCTTACCAAGCTTGTATGAACATGGGCACCTTAGTGGGTGCACCTAAAGTACGCGCTGCTGAGTTAGTTCGTAAAACCGAACAAAAACGCCGCGGCAGCTATGGTGGTGCTGTGGGTTATTTAACGGGCGATGGCGCCATGGATAGCTGTATTGTTATTCGCTCTGCCTTTGTTAAAAACGGCACAGCCTATGTGCAAGCAGGTGCAGGTGTGGTGTTTGATTCAGATCCACAATCAGAAGCCAATGAAACCCGCGCTAAAGCACAAGCTGTGATCACTGCGATTCAATCGACTTACGAGGCACAATAATGACGACAACATCAGCCTATAAAATCTACTTTTTAGATAACTTTGATTCATTTAGTTATAACTTAGTCGATGAACTTTCTATGTTAGGATGCCAGTTAGTGGTATACCGTAATAATATCAGTGCACAAAACATCTTCGACAAAATGTGCCAAGAGACAGTGCCTGTATTATTAGTGCTATCACCTGGCCCTGGCGCGCCATCTGATGCGGGTTGTTTAATGGAGCTCATTGAACTGTGTAAAGGCCGCTTCCCTATGCTCGGCATCTGTTTAGGCCAGCAAGCACTAACACAAAGCTACGGTGGGGTTATTGGTCATGCAGGCGAAACTGTGCATGGCAAGTCATCAATTATTTCGTTGACTGAACACCCAGTATTCGCGGGTATGGGCGATAAAATGCCGGTTGCTCGTTATCATTCATTAATGGCAACCAAAGTCCCTGATGACGTTGAAGTAATTGCTTGTTATGAAAATATTCCGATGGCAATTTACCATCAACAAGATAATGCCCTTGGCTATCAGTTTCATCCTGAGTCAATTTTAACGCCAAATGGCGCATTGCTATTACAGCAAAGCTTTGAATTTTTAACCGCACGCGTGCAGTAGAGGAATAACATGGAAGCAACAACTCAAACCCAGTTAAACCAATTATTAGCAAAGCAAGATTTATCATTTTCGCAAGCAACTGCATTATTTGATGCCATCATGAATGGCCAGCTTAATGATATTGAATTAACGGCTGCACTTATCGCCCTAAAACTAAAAGGCGAAACAAGTGATGAAATCGCCGGTGCGGCGGCATCAATGCGCGCCAATGCAGTGCCATTTCAAACCAGCAAAACCTTACTTGCTGATAGCTGTGGTACCGGTGGCGACGGCTCAAACACAATTAATATTAGTACCACGGCTGCTATTGTTGCTGCCGCTGCGGGCATCAACATGGTCAAACATGGTAATCGCAGTGTGTCGAGTAACTCGGGCTCTGCAGATTTACTTAAAGCCTTGGGTATCAATATCGATATGAGCCCTGAGCAAGCTGCCCATTGTTTAGACAATACCGGCTTTACATTTTTATTTGCACCGCATTATCACAGTGGTGTACGCCATGCGATGGGCGTGCGCACGGCCCTTAAAAGCCGCACAATTTTTAATATTTTAGGGCCACTGGCCAACCCTGCTGCCCCTGAGGTGCAATTGCTTGGTGTTTATGACCCTTCGCTGTGTTTACCCATGGCCGAAACCCTAAAAACCCTTGGCACAAAACGCGCTATGGTGGTTCACGGTGCAGGCACTGACGAAATTGCCTTACACGGAACAACCAAAGTGGTTGAACTTAATAACGGTGAACTGAGTGAATACACGCTAACAGCGAGCGATTTTGGTCTTGCAAACTATTCACTTGAACAACTAGCAGGCCAAGGCCCAGAATATAACGCAAAAGCAAGCTTAGCGATTTTACAAGGTCAAGGTGAAATGGCGCATAACGCAGCCATTATAGCCAACGTTGCCGCTCTTCTTTATTTAACCGATAAAGCAAGTGATTTAAAAGCAGCTGCAGATCAAGTAAGCAATTTATTAGCATCAGGCAAAGCGATGGACACATTGAACGCAATTATTGAGGTAAGTCATGGCTAACGTGTTAGACAAAATTGTTGCCGACAAACGCATTGAATTAGAACAAAGAAAAGCACAGCGCCCGCTTGAGTCATTCATTAGCGAGGTTGTGCCAACCAAGCGAGACTTTGAAGGCGCATTAGCAGCAACCGGTACACAGTTTATTTTAGAATGTAAAAAGGCCTCACCGTCAAAAGGACTTATTCGCGAACCATTTAATTTAGACGAAATTACATCGGTTTATAAAAAGTACGCAACCTGTATGAGCGTACTAACGGATGAAAAATATTTCCAAGGTAGCTATCAGTACCTTGAGTATGTGCGCAGCCAAGTTGAACAGCCGCTTATTTGTAAAGACTTCTTTATTGATGAGTACCAAGTATATTTAGCACGCTTATCTGGTGGTGATGCCATTTTATTAATGCTCTCTGTCCTTGATGACGAGCAATATTTAGCGCTTCACAAGGTGGCTGACTCTTTAAACATGTCAGTACTCACTGAAGTCAGTAATGAGCAAGAAGTAAGCCGTGCTCTTGCACTTAATGCCAGCCTAATTGGTATTAATAACCGCGACCTTCGTGATTTAAGTACTGATCTTGCAACAACTGAGCGTTTACGTCAGCTTATCCCAAATGACAAAGTGGTAATTTCAGAGTCAGGCATTTATACCCATAAAGATGTAAAACGCCTTGCACCATTGTGCGATGGCTTTTTAATTGGCAGCTCATTAATGGCTGAGCGCGACTTAGAAGCCGCATGCCGTAAAGTCATTTTAGGTGAGAACAAAGTGTGCGGTTTAACCCGTTCACAAGATGCGATAGCAGCCTACGCCAGTGGTGCTGTGTATGGTGGCTTAATTTTTTATCCTAAGTCACCGCGTTATGTCGATATCGACTGTGCCAAGCAAGTTACGCAAAGTGCCCCGCTCGCGTATGTGGGTGTGTTTGTCAATGCACCTCTAGAACAAGTGGTCGATTATGCACAAAGCTTAAAATTAGCTGCAGTGCAATTACATGGTGACGAGAATAGCGAGTATATTCAAAGTCTCAGAAAGCAATTACCGCTTGGCTGTGAAATTTGGAAAGCCCAAGCCGTTAAAGGCGAATTACCCAAACCGCTTGAAGGGGTTGACCGCCATTTGTACGACACTTACAGCAAAAGCCAAAAAGGCGGCACAGGCGAAGCATTTGATTGGTCTGTGCTTGAGACGGCAACCGTGCCGTTTATGTTAGCCGGGGGTTTAAACCCAGAAAATATTCACGCAGCGCTTTATCGCGGTGCTAATGGTCTTGACCTAAATTCTGGCGTTGAAGCGTCAGCGGGTAAAAAGTGCCAAACAAAATTACAAAATGCGTTTTCGCATATCAGAAATTATTGAGGTTAGAATGCAAAATCCAGCTTATTTCGGTGAATTCGGTGGTATGTTTGTACCACAGCTGCTTGTGCCAGCACTCAAGCAACTAGAAGCAGAGTTTAATAAATCGCAAAACGATCCAGCTTTTCAGGCTGAGTTTGAAAAACTATTAAATGAATACGCAGGCCGCCCTACGCCATTAACACTGACACGTAACTTAGTTAAAAACCCTAAGGTAAAACTGTATTTAAAGCGTGAAGATTTACTGCACGGCGGTGCACACAAAACCAATCAAGTACTTGGTCAAGCACTCCTTACCAAACGCATGGGTAAAAAAGAAGTGATTGCAGAAACAGGTGCCGGCCAACACGGTGTTGCAACAGCCCTAGCCTGTGCCTTACTTGGCTTAAAGTGCCGTATTTACATGGGTGCAAAAGACGTTGAACGTCAACAACCAAATGTATTTCGTATGAAATTAATGGGCGCAGAGGTTATTCCTGTCACAGCGGGCTCTGGCACCTTAAAAGATGCCGTAAACGAAGCCCTGCGTGACTGGTCAGCAAATTACAAAGATGCTCACTATCTACTAGGCACTGCAGCAGGCCCTCACCCATTCCCAACCATGGTGCGTGAGTTCCAAAAAATGATTGGTGAAGAAGCAAAACAACAAGTGCTAAAAGCTGAAGGTCGCTTACCGGATGCTGTGCTTGCTTGCGTGGGTGGAGGCTCTAACGCGATAGGTATGTTCACAGACTTTATTGATGAACCAAGCGTAAAACTAATTGGTGTAGAACCAGCTGGTAAAGGCTTAGATACCCACCAGCATGGTGCAACCTTATGTAAAGGCACAAAAGGTATCTTACACGGTACCTATACATACATTATGCAAGATGATGATGGTCAAATTGAAGAGTCTTACTCTGTATCAGCAGGTCTTGATTACCCAGCTGTTGGTCCACAACATGCGCACTTACATGAAACTGGCCGTGCAGAGTACGTAGGTATTACCGATACTGAAGCGCTTGAAGCATTCCAACTACTGGCTAAAAACGAAGGGATTATTCCAGCGCTTGAATCAAGCCATGCCCTCGCATATGCCCTTAAATATGCCGAGCAACAAACCGAAGACACCATTTTAGTGGTTAACCTAAGCGGTCGAGGCGATAAAGATTTAGCTCACGTACACAGTGTTTTATCAGAAGGAGGCGCACTATGAGCCAGACTAACCGTTACGGACAACTGTTCGCCACATTAAATGAAACAAACCAAGGTGCTTTTGTACCCTTTGTTACGATTGGCGATCCTAATAAAGCACTGAGCGTAGAAATCATCAAAAGCTTAATTGATGGCGGCGCTGATGCCCTTGAGCTAGGTATTCCATTTTCAGATCCGATTGCAGATGGCCCAGTGATCCAAGCTGCCAACATTCGTGCTCTTGATGAAAACATTAATACCCAAGATTGCTTTGATATTATTAAACAAGTGCGCCAGTACAATGCCGATATTCCAATTGGCCTGTTGTTGTATTCAAACTTAGTGTTTAAACGTGGCATTGAGAAGTTCTATCAAGATGCTAAAGAAGCCGGTGTCGATTCAATTTTAGTGGCTGACGTGCCGCTACATGAGTCAAAGCTATTTCGCCAAACAGCGATGAAAAATGGTATTGACCCAATTTTTATTGCTACACCGAATGCTGATGATGACACGTTACGAGAGTGTGCGTCATATGGCCGCGGTTACACATACCTTCTTTCACGCGCAGGTGTGACAGGCACAGAAACCAAGGCACAAATGCCAGCAGATTCATTAGTTAAAAAACTAAAAGATTACCATGCTGCACCGGCATTATTAGGCTTTGGTGTATCAACACCGGAAGATGTTAAATCAGCACTTGAGTCAGGGGCCGCTGGTGCGATTTCAGGCTCTGCGGTTGTTAAAATTATCGAGGCAAACCTTGATGATCAAGCAGCAATGCTAACTGGTTTAAAAGAGTATGTAGCTAGTATGAAAGCAGCTACAAAGTAAGTTTGTTTTTATTACTAAAAAAGGGCCATGTAGGCCCTTTTTTGTGCTTAACAATTTATGATTAATGATGGCGATGCTCGCCCTCTTTAATTTCTTCTATGAATTTTCGATTAAAAGCCTCTAAGTCGGCTGGGCTTCGGCTTGTAACTATGCCCTCATCAACACACACCTCTTGATCAACCCAATTAGCTCCTGCATTGATTAAATCAGTTTTAATACTTGGGTATGAGGTTACTTTGCGATCACGTAGTTTATTAATTTCGGCTAATAACCATGGGCCGTGGCAAATCGCGGCGATGGGCTTGTTTTTACCGGCACTGAAAAAACCATCAACAAAGGCTTTTGCTTCGCTATCTTGACGTAACGTATCTGGGTTAAATAAGCCACCAGGCAGAAGTAACGCGTCATACTCAGCAGAGTCTGCTTCGCTGACTACACGGTCAACACTGACTCGCTCACCCCATTGGTTTTCATCCCATGCGGTGATATCGCCACGCTCAAGTGACACAACTTCGACAAGTGCACCCGCTTCTAATAATGCGCTTCGTGGTGACAATAGCTCGCTTTGCTCAAAACCATTGGTTGCAAGAATAGCAATCTTTTTACCATTCAGTTGGCTATTTAAATTTGACATGTTATCTCCTTATTTAGGTAAACCTAAATGATTAACAGCATACAACATGCCAAACTTAATATATTGAAAGTATTGAATAAATTTTCAGGTGTTCTATTTATGCTCTGTAAATACTACAACAGCTTTGCAAATCCTGCTTATAAACCGTCTTTGAGTGCTTTAGCAGGTTTAAAAACTGGCTTGTTAGCGCCTTCTATTTCAATTTCTTCACCGGTTTGTGGGTTGCGTCCTTTGCGTGCTGGGTAATAACTCAGAGCAAACGTACCAAAGCCATTAATTTGCACTTGATCGCCCTCAGAAAGAGACTTTTCGATAGCATTTAACATGCTGGTTAAGGCAACTTGAGTGTCTTTTTTTGTTAATTCACTGTGGGCAGCCATTTGCGATACTAACGCGGCTTTATTCATAAAAAGTGCTCCAAAATACGCCGCTTAATCATCTGAGGTTAAGCGGAAAAAGATAAGTTAAAACAACCTAAACGCAGGTTTAGGCCAGATTGGCTCGGGAGGCTAAGCTTTCAGGGCTGCTAAGTCAACCTTGTATCTTGCACGATAACTTGATACAACCCAGTATCTTTTTAAATTAGAGCATTTGTAAATTTATGCATGCGATTATTGAATACATCCCGCTGATCCTGTTTTTTGCGGTTTTCAAGTTAGTTGATATTTATTGGGCAACAGCCTTGCTGATGCTAACCACCTTAATTCAAGTTGCTTACTGTTATTTTAAAGATGGTAAAGTGCCAACCCGTCACTGGGTGTTTTTTGCCATAGCGGTGGTGTTAGGTACCCTCACCTTAGTGTTCCACGACGAGCAGTTCGTAAAATGGAAAGCCACCATTGTGTATGCCATTTTCAGTGTTACTTTGCTGGTAAGCCGCTATGTACTTGGCAAAAACTTAGTGAAAAAAGCACTAAGCTCGATTTTAGAAAATGCCTCTGAGAGTAAACAAGAAATCAACGTACCTGAAGCGCTCTGGAATAAGCTTAACCTGTTTTGGGTTGCAGTGACTGCTGGTATCTCGGCGCTGAATATCTACATTGCCTATAACTTCTCGCTCGATTTTTGGGTTAACTTTAAAGTGTTTGGCTTAATGGGCATTACCTTTGTTTGCGTGTTAGCAACGATCATCACCCTGTTCAAATACTTACCAGAAGATGACGAAGAGAAAGATCCAAAGCAATCTTAATGTCATAAATCTGTCGTCTTAGCTTGTTAGCGTAAGCAAAAAACACGCTGAGACGACATTGAACGCTAACCAATACCGCTGGCTTGAATTTACCCTCATATTTGTTTCTTTGCCGCTATTAGGCTTCTTTCTTCGTGCCTACCTCGCTAACTGGCTTATTCCTGCCCTTATTATTTTAATGGCCGTGTGCGGCATGTTGCTTTTATCTGATCCCCATTTTAAACGCTTTCGTTTAACAAGCCTTGGGCAATTTAGTGCGGTAAAACGTCGCTTATTTAGTTTCTTCTTTTTAGGGGCGCTATTCTCTGGAATGTTTTACGGGATCATGAATCAAGAAAACTGGTTTTCACTGCCACGAAACTCGTTTAACGATTGGCTAATGTTGTTATTGCTCTACCCTATTTTATCGGTGATGCCGCAAGAGCTGATTTTTAGAACCTACTTTTTCCATCGCTACAAACGCATTATGCCAAGTAAAACGGTGCGTATTATTGTCAGCGCATCAGTGTTTGCATTGGCGCATATTGTCTATGCGAATGTATTGGCCGTACTGTTGGCTTTTTTAGGGGGGCTGCTGTTTTCTTATACTTACGCGCAAAGCCGCTCAACCTTCGTATGTGTGATTGAACACAGCTTATGGGGACTTTGGATGTTTACCCTTGGCTTGGGTGATGTGCTCGATGCGGGGGCCTTTTAATTTAATAGGCATAAAAAAGCCGCGCAAAGTGCGCGGCTAAGTATTGAACTGGTCTTTAAAATCCGAAAATACTAAATGCAAAAAACTTAGTCGCCACCGTATTTACAAAGATTAGTAATAAAATGGCAGGGATAAACGTTGATAGTGAGAAGTTCACATACTTCTCTGTGAAGCTGCCAATATAGCCTTCACAGCCTTGGCTTAACTCTGCCGACAAGTTTGCTTTTTTCCAACGATACATAACGAATAAACACACCATTAAACCGTTAAGCGGTAAAATTGTGTCGTAAAACACATCATAAACAATATCAAATAAGCTCTTATCTGCACCGCCATAGCTAACAAACTTTGTAAGCGAGTCAACCATACCAAATGACATTGTACACAGCACAGTTAAAACACCTGTAGATAAAGTTAAGATAGCCAGTGCTTTTTTACGGCTAATACCTTTGCGGTCGCTTAAAGTCGCTGTTGGCACCTCTACAATTGATACAAGTGACGTAATTGCAGCAAAAAAGACAAGTAAGAAGAATACAAACGCAACAATTGATGCACCCACGTAGCCAATATCAGCTTGTAACGCTAATAAAATTTTTGGTAGGTAAACAAAAATCATCGATACTGACGAATCTGATAAATTACTAGGGTCAGTATCTGGGTTAAAACTGAAAATAGCTGGAAGCACCATTAGACCAGCAATAAATGCCACCATCGAGTCAGTAACTGCAACCATTTTTGCACTACCAACAATGTCATCTTTCTTAGAAATATACGATGCATAGGTCATTAAGATACCCATACCCAGTGACAACGAGAAAAACGCTTGAGCTAATGCACCATTTAATACGCTGGCATCCATTTTTGAAAAGTCAGGAACAACATAGTACTTAACACCGGCCATTGCGTTATCAAGAGTTAGTACGTATACAACCAACGCGGTGAGTAGTACAAATAAAGCTGGCATCATAAACTTAGCCGCTTTTTCAATACCTTCTTTAACACCGCCCACTAAAATCAAGTTAACGATGATGGCAACCACGGCCATATAACCAAACACGGTGTAGCTATTGATAAAGGTGCCAAAATTATCCGGCTGCGCCAAGGCATCTAGATTACCAAAAGCGGTTTGCGATAAATAACCGAAAATCCATACCGTGATCACCATGTAAAAAACAGCAATCATAAATGGCGTTAATACAGCTAAAAAGCCAGCAAAGTTCCATTTTGGATCATTACCCGCTAAAAATTTGTATGAACCTAGTGGATCTTTTTGCGCTTTACGACCCATGGCCATTTCAGCCATCATCACTGGCAAACAGATAAAAATGACAAACAATGCATAGACTAAAAGGAAAGCACCACCGCCGTTTTTTGTGGCTGAAACAGGAAAACCTACTAAGTTTCCGATACCTACAGCAGAACCGGCTGCCGCTAAAATAAAACCGAGGCGGGAGCTAAAATGCTCGCGTTTTTCGCTCATTTAAAAACCTTATTATTATTTTCTCAACCCAGCGACTCTACCAGTGTTACACCGCGTATTTCAAGCTTTATAAGTTAAAGTTATATGGGTTTGTGTAAAGATTATTACGCGAATAATCTCTCGTCTATTGCTAAGAATATGCTACTATTTTTTAAAAATAACATTGAGAACACACCATGCTGTATATGATTTATTCAACTGATGTTGAAAATAGTTTAGAAGCTCGCAAATCTGCACGTCCTGCTCACTTAGCACGCCTTCAAGAATTAGACGATCAAAACCGTTTATTTACGGCAGGCCCATTGCCAGCCATTGACAGTGAAGATCCGGCTGACGCTGGTTTTACTGGTTCATTAGTGGTTGCTGAGTTTGAGTCATTAGAAGCAGCACGTGAATGGGCAGCAAACGATCCGTATATTGCGGCGGGTGTTTACGACAACTCAGTGGTAAAACCATTTAAGAAAGTATTTGGTTAACCTCTGAACTTAACTGAACCAATAATTCAGTGTTTGTTCACGGCTTATTAACTAAGATTTGGCTATTGAATTACAGAATTTAACGTAATTACTTGAATTTTAGTTAATTGGTTAATTAAACTAAATGGGTCTGGTTTAGGAGTTCCCCGTCATGCGCATATTATTAGCCTTCAGTTTTAGTCTTTTATTTGCATTATCAAGCTTTCATGCTGATGCCAATAAGAAACAAGCCCAAGAGGTGACTAAAAAGCAGGCTGTGACGATCGCCAAAAAGTCTGAAGACGGTCGAACCCTAAAAATCACAGAGCAAGATAAAGTATTTACCGTAAGAATTTTAAAAACGAACGGCCACGTGGTTGATGTCCATGTGAACAAAAAGACTGGCGAAGTGAAAAAGGATTAAGAATGCGAATTTTAGTTATTGAAGATGATTTACACTTAGCAGATAACCTTCGTAATGCCCTAGAAAAAGAGCGTTACAGCGTTGACCTTTGTCACGATGGTGAAGCTGGTTTATTCCATATTACCGAATACCCGCTAGATATGGCGGTAGTCGATTTAGGCTTACCTAAAGTTGATGGTATTGAACTAATTACCAAAGCACGCGCACAAGGTATTACCATTCCTATTTTGATTTTAACGGCACGTGACCGTTGGCAAGATAAAGTAGAAGGCTTAGATGCAGGTGCAGATGACTACCTAACTAAACCTTTCCACGTTGAAGAGCTAATTGCCCGCTGTAATGCACTTATCCGCCGTAGCGCCGGTAAAGCAAACCCAGAAATGACAGCTGGCCCTATTAAAATTCATACTCGCTCACAGCAAGTATGGGTTAACGATAAAGAACTTAGCTTAACGGCATACGAATACAAAGTTTTAGAATACCTAATGGTTAATCCACAAAAGGTAATTTCTAAATCTGAACTAACTGAGCACATTTACGACCAAGACTTTGACCTTGATTCAAACGTAATCGAAGTTTTCGTATTACGTTTACGTAAGAAGCTTGACCCTGATGGTACCCTTAACCCAGTTGAAACATTACGCGGCCGTGGTTATAGGCTAAAAAGTCAGTGGTAGCATCGCAAATACCGCTTAAAGTAAGGCAAGGATTTATCCTTGTCTTTGTTTTATTAGTCGCCCTACCAATTCTGTTTTTCTCAATTGGTAAGGCTTACTACGCCTCTTTGGTCGAAGCGACCGAAAAAACCCTCGAAGCTCACTTATATTCATTAATTTCTGAAGTTGATTTCACTGAACGTGGCATTGTTATGCCTAGCACCATCTTAACGCCAGAGCTAAATCGATTAAACTCAGATACCTACGCGATGGTTTATCGCGGTGACTTACCAGTTTGGTATTCTGAATCGGCTACTAATATCAACTTTATTCCTGATAACTTTGAAGCCCCAGCTGGCTCTGCGGATTTTCGTCGGGTTGAATACAACAATACCGTATATTGGCAATTAACCCTTACCGTTATTTTAGAAAACATTGACCAATCAGAGCATGCACGTTTTATCCTATTAAAGCGTAATGATGCCCTACTGAGGTTGATGGATGGCTTTAAGCAGACACTCGTAAATTGGATGTATGTCATGGGAGTGTCCATTGCTGCACTCATGGCGATTGGTTTTGTTTGGAGTGCAAGACCACTGCAACGACTCGATAAAGAAATTAAAGCCATTGAGTCGGGTGATAACCAACAAATTAAAGGTCTTTACCCGGTTGAACTACAAACTATTAAAGCCGATTTAAACTTATTGCTTGAATCGCAGCAACGCCAAAAAGAGCGTTACCGTGCTTCGTTGAGCGACCTTGCTCATGCATTAAAAACGCCTTTGGCAGTGCTTAAATCAAGCCCTTTAGCCAATGATGCGGATGCACAAGAGCAGCTAGACCGAATTAATGTGATGATCGAACACCAGTTAAAGCGCGCTGCAACAGGTGCGTCTGACACATGGAAGAAACAAACTCATATCAAGCCTGTTATTGACTCAATTATAAGCGCGATGAGCAAGGTTTATCGCGACAAAGATATTATATTTACCTCAGAGGTTAGTGAAAAAGACTATTTCTTGGGTGATAAAACAGATTTGATGGAACTACTTGGTAATTTAATCGATAATGCCTGTAAAGCTTGCCGTTCACAGGTCGATATAAAGGTTAAGCAGAACAAAAAGTTAACCCTCAGTATAAGTGATGATGGCCCAGGTGTCCCTGAGCACAAGCGTGAATCATTACTGACTCGCGGAACCAGACTCGATACCTATGAAAGTGGCCACGGTGTCGGCATGGCTATCGTGTCGGATTTAGTCAACTCGTATAATGGCACCTTAACCATTAAAGATGCAGAGAAACTAGCCGGTGCTGAGTTTATATTAGAGTTTAATTACCATGATAAAAAATAAAACATCAATACTCGTTAAGGGCAGCTTTCTAGCTTTAATTGCGAGTGCATCGCATGCTCAAGCAGAGCAAACGTGTGAGCTTGCTAGCAACAATACCAATGACACCAAACGCTATATTCAATGTCTTGATCAAGTTATCGCCGATCTGCAGCGTGACCAAAAGATGTGGATTAATAAGCTCACTATGGATCTTGAGAAAATCAAAGAAGATAGCGGTAACAGCCAATTGCTACCGATTTTTAATCGCAGCATCAAGAACCAAGAGCGTTATTTAGAAGACAGCTGTCGTTGGCGTTATCTACAAAAAATGCCAAATAGTACGAAAGCCGCTATTGCCTACAAGCAATGTGAAATTGAGATCCTAAAAAACCATGTGCAGGTTTTACAGCGACCTCTAAAGTAATAGCAACTCACAGATTTTCATGGACAAAAAGGCGCTTAAGCGCCTTTTTATACCAATTCGCTTAATTAAGTGGTCTATTTTGAGGCAAGAGAACCTCGTTGATAGCAAGGCAAAAATTTCGTTATTTAGTT